>JAESQE010000508.1 GCA_016765335.1 Planctomycetaceae bacterium | reverse complement strand
TTTTCGTTTTGTTCTTCCAGAGACTCAGTTGTATTCATCGAAGAAAGTCCTGTCTGCTTCATTTCACTTGATGGGAAATCGTGGTGATCAACTATTTTGATTTAAACCAAATAATAACCAAGCGACATCGTATTTGATACTGTGCCATTGATTTTAGCGAACATCTATGAATTCCAAAGGAGCACAGACATTCTGTGTCTGTGTCGTTTAAGCATGCCTTAATTCAAGGCAGACAAGAATGTCTACCCTCCACTGGCAAATGTCTTTTGAATTCAAAGAGGTTATCTTTAACTAAGATCAAAAGCATGAGTTTGCTTACTTGCCAGCGAAGCAAATACCTTACGAGTTCCTTCAAATGGGCGACGGGCGTGCATCGCAATTGTGTTATCAATCAATACCGCATCACCTGCTTGCCATTGAACATCAAAGGCAATGTCGTCTGCCAATTGAATGGCTTGAGCAACAGCATCAGCATCGAGTGCAGAGCCATCCCCATGCCGAACGGCCTCAGCAGGATCGTTCCGGCTATCTTTCCAACCGCTAAAAGCTGCAATCAATTGATTAAAGAATGTCTTTCTTCCAGGCGAAACTTCCATCACAGCTGGCAGCGCTGGCGTGGTCGCTTTCAAGCAATTGTCTTCAAGCCATTCCCACGAATAATTTAACTCACGCAGTCTTGCCTCGGCTGCCTGTTGAGTTTCGACACCCAGGGTACTGTGCCAACTGCGACCAATCCCGGAAGCTGCATCGTCGGTGCCCGGCATCACGTTGGTGTACTGCAAGCCCTTCTTTTCACAATCAGAAATGAATTCAGGACAGTTTTCCTTCAACAAGTTGTACAAAACATCGGATCGACAAATCGGGGTTGCTCCTCCTTTTTGTGCAGCGTGCTCACAATAAAACATGATCCAGCGGGGATAAAGTGGTGTCTGAGCCATTTCGTGATGAAAAAAGATATCGACATTTGGCGGAGCTTCATTGGCTGAAAACACATGTTCTGTCCGATTGACACGAACAGCATTAGAAAGGGATTCTTTGTATGGAAAGTTCGGTAACGATAAGGCACGAATGAAGGTATCAAAATCCTCTGTCGCTGGAAGAGGCAACCCTCGAAACAAAACCGCACCGTGAGTCGTGGCTTGTTCGAGCAAGCGATCACGATACTTCGTTACCCAAGGCACAGTACAATCGATATCAGGCAGACTCCCATCACAAAGATACACAAATGGAAAAACAGAATCTGCATACTGTTGCTGACCTTCAATTTGAGTTGATATAATTTTCGATTCCACTTCGCTTAGTGGTGTTGTATTAACGCTCATCTTTAATTTCCTTCAGTTGAATAATTAACAGAAACAAAATGCTATCTTGAATGAGGCTGCCAGACGTTCACAGCCAATGCAGCTGCCCCGAGTGCACCCACGAGATCACCTAGTTCGGAATAAATCACTTCCGGCTCCTTCGAGTGCAAAACCGGCAGCAACTCTTTGAGCCTTTCGCGTATCGGGAGCAGGAAAACATCGCCTAATCGTGTAATCGGACCTGCAATAATCACTTTCTGTAGATCAAGCAACAAAACCATCTGTGAAATCACCTGACCAATTAATTGCCCTGCCTGCTTCAAAACATCGCAAGCAAATGGATCTGCCTGTGCGACAGCTGCAGACAAAATATCTAATGTCACCCTATTTCGAGACAACGATAAAGAAGTCGCTTTGCCTTCTCGTACTCCTTGTGTCAATGTTTGAAGTATTGCCTCCAAAGAAGCAACTTGCTCAAGCATTACCGATTGATGATCACCTGGAGAAGAGCATCGCCATGCTCCAATTTCTCCAGCAAGATGATGCGCCCCTCGATACAACTCCCCATTGAGAACAATGCCAGAACCAATTCCGGCTCGAATACCAAGACAAATATAATTATCAGTTTCTTTGCCCTGACCAAACCAACGTTCAGCTAATGCCATCGACCGAATATTATTCTCAAGATGAACAGGCACCTGAAAACGATCCTGCAACCGTTTAGAAACAGGCAGATCCCGCCACCCTTTAATAAACTGATAATGAACACCAATCCCCTGCTCGATATCGACTGTCCCAGGAACACCAATACCAATCCCAAGTAATTCGCGTGATTGATCTTTCACATCCTCGATAACAGATTCAATCAAATCCATTACATTTTCAGCAGAAGCATTAGAGCGAACAGATACAGTTCGGTCTCTTAATAATCTTTGAGCAAAATCAACACTGACTCCGTGAACCTGACGTGAATCCAAATCAATCCCAACAAATTGACCAGCATCAGGGTTCAACTCAACCAAAGTGGCAGGACGCCCCGATGTTGATTCCTGCTGATGTCCCTGTCGGAGAAATCCCTGATCCATTAATCGATCAACATGAATCCCAATGGTTGACGGGGCTAGAGATAATTGGCGCGACAACTCCACGCGAGAAACACGATTCAAATATCGAATCTTTTGAATCACAGAAGACTCGACATGAAATTGCGAACTGATTCGGAAAGTAGACATCAAAAATTCCTTAAAACATTACCAGACACCCAGTCATTATTATTTCGATTTCGAAATATGTCAAGCAAGTACTACGTAACAGTCAGATTTAACCAGATATTCTACACAGAATGAGTTCGATAACTCTGAATATCTCCCAAGGCTTGCACTGCCAGGTCAATAAATCTATATTATTTTGATATCGTAATATCCGATCATAGCAGATCGCACTTATTCCTGATAAGACTTCCTTATTCAATCTGGCCCTATAATTTGAAGAGATACCGGCATGCTAAGTTCAGTCAATACTTGTATCGTGGCGATCCTCAGTTGCATCAGCCTCAATGCAACAGCCCTTGCACAAGATAGCCCCAACGACAAATTGAAACAAAACCCTCCAGGTTTTTTGACGAATAATCAACTCCAGGAACAAAGGTTCAACCCCTTGTTTACAGGCACAGATCTTTCAAGTTGGCGGGTTGAACAAGGACATGTAGGCCACTGGATCATTCGAGAAGGTAGCATCAATTACGATGGCAAGGCGACTCAAAAGAAACATCTGGACCGTAGTCTGTGGACGAAGAAATCCTTTGGTGAAGCAATACTTTATGTCGAATGGAGATTTCCTGATAAACCAATCATCAAGCAACATCCGATAGTTCTTTGGAATGGCGACTTCCTTCGGGACGAAGCGGGCAAGCGTATCACTCGCCCTCACTTAGATGCAGGAGACAGCGGAATATTGTTCCGAGGAATTTTGGATTTCCAGGCAAACATCTGGTGCCAGGAGCTTGGATCTGGTGAAATCAACGGGTATCGTGTCAACAAGTCTCTTCCACAAACACTGCGTCGCTCGTGCATTCCGTTTGAATTTGGAGATAATCCGTTAGGGCAGTGGAATGCATTTTTGATTACCATTCAGAAAAGCCGTATGAAAGTTGAACTCAACGGAAAACAAGTTTTGTTTTCCGAACCGCTTCCAAACCTGCCTGCAAACGGTCCTATCGGCTTACAACATCATGGTGACCACGTACAGTTTCGTAATATTTGGGTGAAAGAATTATCGTCTGATGAGTAACTCTAAAGTACGTTTTGGTTTAATCGGTTTCGGAGCCTGGGGTAAGCATCACGCCCATGCGATTGCAATCCATGAGGGAGCAAAACTCGTTGCGATTTCTGCACGTAGCGAAATAAGTGTCACTGAAGCTAAAAGCACATATCCGAATGCTGAAGTCTATCAAGACTACAATGAAATGCTTCAACGAGACGACATTGACGTTGTCGATGTCGTTGTGCCCAGTTATCTGCACCATGAAATTTCTTCAGCCGTTTTGAATTCCAATCGTCACTTGCTACTCGAAAAGCCGATGGGGGTCTCCTTAGAAGAATGTAACGACTTGATTCGTCTCTCTAAAGAAAAAGACCGCCTGTTGGCTGTCGGACATGAATTTAGACTCTCTTCGCTTTGGGGAAAAGCGAAAGAGCTGATCGATGAAGGCTTTATTGGAAAACCTCAATATGCATTGATCGAACTTTCGCGTAATCCGTATCGTCTGGGAGCAGATGGCTGGCGATACGATATTTCCCGCGTAGGTAATTGGATTTTAGAAGAACCGATTCATTTCTTTGATTTGGCTCGTTGGTATCTTTCTGATTGTGGCGAGCCGAGTTCCGTTTACGCCTCGGCTAATTCTCGACAACCAGACCACCCTGAACTTCAAGACAACTTCAGTGCAATCATCAATTTTGAAGATGGTGGATACGCAGTAGTTTCTCAAACACTCAGTGCATTCGAGCATCATGTGACAGCTAAAATCACAGGAACCGATGGCGCACTTTGGGCATCATGGAGCGGAGCACTTGATCGGACTCGGCACCCAACATTCTCGCTGCGAGCATTTAACGGGGAAGAAGTCAAAACGATTCCCATTGATAAAATCACGGGAGAATTATTCGAATTGGAAGATCAAATTGGCATGCTTGTAGAAGCCATTACTCAAGGGAAACCGCTGGCATGCAATGCAGAAGATGGTCGCTGGTCTGTCGCGATGTGCCTAGCCGCCCAAAAATCAGTCGATACTGGACTCCCAGTGAAATTTGACTACCAATAAACCAGTATTCAATGCAAATCAGCACAAATACCTCACCTGTTTGAGGAGCTGACTACTTCGATAAAACAGACCAATACTCATCATCTACAGGGTATTGGGCTTGTCAAATCGCTCGAATCTCATGTTTTCGAGCCGGAATCCTGCTGGATCACCGGTGAGTTTGACGGTTATATCAATTGTAATTATCAATTGCATTGATCTTGTCAAAGAAACTCTGCGGACTTCATCGCCTGTAATGCCCAAGGCCGATATTGCTAAGGAATGGTTTGTTTGCACACCAAATAGGCTGGCACGCAAACATATTTCCAGGCTGGGCTGATTCATCAAACCTGACCAGGATATCACAAGACTATTCAATAAATTTACGCGAAGACTTAAATCTCAGGATAGGTTCATCATGCGATACAATATCTTATTCTCTATTACCCTTTCCATCGTCTTGACTACTGTGATGACCGGGTGCGTTGGCAGAAAGTATTCTGTGTCTGATGCAATGACCAAGCCTGGCCCTTTGCCAGAATTCGTTGCCAAAGAGCAGGATCAACAGGACTTACTCGCAGAAAGTCTTGAAGCAGAAAAGCAAATCGAGGAAACCATTCAGGCCGAAGAGGCAAACAGTCTTCCTGTAAACAATGTCGCTGCCATTCTTACTGAAGAATTAAAAGCCAAAAAAGTGGGCACTGGAGAGAAAAATGGAGTAAGCAACAGGATTAAAATCAGACTTGCTTCTTTCATGAAAAAAGAGACAGAATCAGACTTTGAATTTACAGAAATATTTGAAGACGCGAATGAATATAAAAACGAAGATGCTCCTGCGGTAGAGTTTGCAGCACTACCTGCCCCTGTTCCTGTATCAAAACTAGAGCCAGCCGAGTTACCCGTGGTCAATGAGGTTTACGTTCCCAATGTGCAGGGAATGACTCTCTATGAATTTGAAGAAATGGCTTTAGCGAATAATCCTACGATCAAGCAACTTTCAGCAGCTGCAAGCAGAGCCAGAGGGCTGCGGCACCAAGTCGGGATTTCTGCGAATCCGACGATAGGATATTCAGCGGGCCAAGTCGCTGATAAGGGAACCGATCAGCATGTCTTGTTTATCGAACGAGAATTTGTAAGAGGAAATAAATTAGCATTGAATCGCAAAGTTCTTTCCCGAGCAACACAGGCACAAATGTGGGAAGTTGAAACTCAAAGAAATCGAGTTTTGACAGATATTCGCGTTCGTTACTACGCAGCAGTAGCTTCGCAGCGGATCAGAGAACTTGCAGTAGATTTTTCAAAGATCTCCCAAAAAGGAGCCGGAATTGCAAAGCTTAGAAGAGAAGCGTTGGAAGGCACACAAATTGATGTGCTCCAAGCTCAAATTCAATTGAATGAAATTGATATCCGACGTCAGCAAGCAGAATATGCATTCCAAGGGGCCTGGAAAGAATTGGCCGCGATTGCAGGCATGCCTTATCTTCCGCCTACGCAACTGATAGAAAACATGAAACCTGAGGCGAGAACGCAAGACTGGGACAGCACCTACGAATCGTTAATTGCTAACAGCCCCGAGTTAAACGCAGCTCAATTCCGTGTCAGTGAAGCCAGAGCGAATTTAGAGCGGCAAAAAGCTCAGCCAATCTCCAATATCACCGCGCAATTGGGAGCCGGGATTGATAACGGAACAGGTTCAGGAATGATTAACTTTCAGATTTCTGCACCGCTGCCTTCTCATAACAGAAATAGCGGAAACATCTCAGCTGCCTATGCAAAATATTGCCAGACCACACATGAAGTCAAACGG
This sequence comes from Planctomycetaceae bacterium, assembly GCA_016765335.1. Taxonomy (GTDB): domain Bacteria; phylum Planctomycetota; class Planctomycetia; order Planctomycetales; family Planctomycetaceae; genus Rubinisphaera. The sequence continues at coordinate 465 of JAESQE010000508.1, read as the reverse complement.
ATTGAACTGGCAATCAAAGCTCGGCTCGCCACCGTTTCTCGGGACTACGATTCAGCTCATTTTTCTGTCATCAAATATGAAAAAGAGATTCTCCCTAAAGCTCAACAAACTCTAGACCTTTCGGAAGAAGCGTATCAAGCAGGCGAGCTTCACTTCCTGAATGTGCTCATTGTCCAGAGAACGTATTTCGAATCCAACCTGCAATACATCAACGCCATCAAAGATCTGGCTCAAGCAAATGCAAAAATCGAAGGCCTGCTCCTCACCGGAGGACTCGACAAACCAAACGACTTCACCAGCGACGATTCACTACGCGGTCAAACATTCAGCGGGCAGTAAGACACATACTTAGTCCTGTTATTGCGTAATATTTGCACTAAAGGGAACCTCTATTAATTGAATCCCAGAGGTTCTCAAATACAGTTTGGCTATAAAAAACAGTTCAAAACCCCCTCTCACTCCCCC
>JAESQE010000507.1 GCA_016765335.1 Planctomycetaceae bacterium | reverse complement strand
GCTGAAGCGTTATCAATCCTCTTGTCCAGCTGGTGGATTGTAACACAAAAAGAGCCTGCCCCACATGGGACAGGCTCTTTTCAAAAGGAGACGAGAGAATTCGTTGTTCTTTACCGTGTTTATCGAGGACTGGCTTGAACGCCACCAGTTTGTCGCACTTTATTTTGAGCGTTGGCTGGCAATGTTGTTCCTGTTTGCTGAATCTGCTTGGTGTAGTTCCCAGCTTGAGAAACTTTTCTGCCGCCGGTGGTGGTATTACTGAGATAGTTATCGACGCGAGTCTGTCTTTTGAGTCCCTCGAACACTTCTGCAATTCGTTCTTGTGTTTTGGTTTCCACAAGTTGATCGTAAAGCTGTTCGTGGACATCTTGAATGTCGGTGATAACCTGTTTGGTATGTCCTTCACATTTCAGAATGACGTACTTGCCACCCACTTGAATCAACCCGGAAATTTCGCCTTCTTTGAGTCGGAATGCTGCATTTTCGACAGCCCGGTTGTCTGGATTACCAGAGTAACGCGAAATCGGTGGAATCGAGCCGCCCAGTGAGCGGGAGTTCGGTTCAATGGAGTTTTCGCGAGCCAGACGATCAAACTCATCAGGTGTTCGATTTGCTTTTTCCCAGACTTCATTTGCTCGGCGGACATTGTCCAGCATAAGCATCCGAACTCGAACCCGAGGCCCGTAGTCACGTTGAAAAGCTTGTTGCATATCGCTTTCGGCGATGTGAATTTCTTCCCCGGCCAGCTTGCGCAGCGCGATCATCGGCCAGATAACATCTCTGCGATATTGCAGCGGTGTGAGGTCACGTTCGGATTGCAACATTTGGTACCAGGTTTCGACGGGAAGGTTAAAACGCTCAGCAATTTTAGTAACTTCCTGATTCAATTCGGTTTCGGAAATTAATAATTTGCGTTTTTCCATTTCCTGTTGAATTATCATACGATTGATGATGTTGTCGAGAACTTCGCTACCAATGCGATCGAAACATTCTCGGGCAACGGTATCGTAAGAGATTGTTTTCCCGTTCACACGCCCCAGTTCAGGCGACGAAGTTAATTTCACTTTGCCTGCTTCGTCTCCCGTGGGAGCTGCTGCTTGTTCGGCTTGGAAAACCTGGAACATGACAGCTGCTCCGGCAACGACAACCGCTGTTCCGCCCAGGATTTTCATCCAGGCAGTGGTGCGACCTTTGGGTGTGGCAGAGTGAGTCCCTTCACTCATAACAATCGTTCTCCTTCGTTGATTTTTATCGTTCAACAGATTGATGGTGCGAATCACTTAATTGGCCCCATTTATTGAGCTCAAAGTGATTGCAACTGGACTGCATGAGAAGAAAGTAGAGTCGTAACGTCGGTTACAGGGCTCTAGCTGCCCCCAGCAGATGGCGGGGTTATAGCGGTGAACGGCTTTTGAGGTCAACAGCGATTTTTTCGGTTTTGTCGATTTAGCCAGCCGTGAGCATTCTCCGTGTCAAAAAAGGTACATAAGCGACGCCAGTTTTTTGACCAAGCCCCGCCTGTGACCTATCTGTTGAAAGAGATAATAGAAAATGACGCAGGAAATCCACGTATTGAATCTGCGACTATTGAGTGAAAGCTGGAACAAAGGCCTGTTATTAGAGGGCCTGTCTATCGGGCATGGGAGCCAGGAAATGATGACACAACCAGAAGTTATGATATCTGATCAACAGCTACAGGAATTGGTGCTGAAGCCATTTCAGGACCGATCCGGCTTGAATGCCATGAAGTTTCCTGCTGGGGAATACCTCATCGGTACTGCCCCGCATTGCCAATTCCTACTGACTCACGAGGGAGTTGCTCAGGAACATTGCAGGCTCCAGTTTGATGGTCATAAAGCCATCGTTCAGTCGATCGATTCACGCACCTGGGTCAATGATTGCCCTGCTCGTGAAACACAATTACGCAAAGGGGATCGACTTTCAATTGGCCCCATTAATTTTATTCTCGATTTTATCGAGCCAAGCAGTATCGAACCAATCAGTGAGCCGCCTCAGCAAGCGACTCCTGAAGAGACTGATCATTCGTTGCTACCCAGCGAACAGATTTTGGAATATCTCCATCGTGCGATTTCACATGGTCAACTCGACCCAGCTGCATGGCAGCAACTTAACCCAGCTGAAACTTCAGCGGAATCTACACCGGTCGATTCAGTACTTGATGAATTGAATCAATCCCTCCGTCAAACCCGAGAACAACGCAGCGAACATCAACAGGAACTAGGCCGGATTTCATCAGTTTCGTTAGAAACAGAAATCACGTCCAACGAGCAATTCGATTTGCAACTAGAGACTGTTGTTGAATATTTAGTGAATGATTCCAAGCTTCCCAAGCCCTCCGAAGCAACTGTTATTGAATCGGATCATACAACCGAAAAACTAGATTCCCTGCAAAAGCAAAACGAACAGCTCCAGGGAAAGCTCGACCAGCAAGAAACGGAGCATTGTGATCGCGAATTAACCCTGGCCAATAAACAAAATGAAATTCAAGAATTGCTCGATCAGCAATCAATCCTTGAAGACCAGGTGAAAACATCTGAGCAAGAAATTCAATCTGCACAAGCTCAAAGCGAATCCGAGCAAGCCGAACAGCAAGCACTGCTCGAACAGCAAATTCAAGAATCACTTGCAGAGCAAGCAACTCGGTTCGAGCAAGACAAAGCAACCTGGGAAGAACTTGAGCAACAACTTAATGCTGATGTTCAATCACACCAGGACCAAGCTCAGCAACTTCGTAATCAGCAATCGGTCCTTGAAGACCAAGTCGAATCAGTTGAACAAGCGTTAGATACAGCTCAAGCTCAGGAAGAATCTCTGCAAACCGAGCAACAAGTTCAGGCTGAACAGCAGGTGCAAGCAGCACAGGCATCACTCGCCGAGCAAGTCTCTCAGTTCGAACAAGACAAAGCAACCTGGGAAGAACTTGAGCAACAACTTAATACTGATGTTCAATCACACCAGGATGAAGCCCAGCAGCTTCGTGAGCAACAAGCGACTCTGGAAGATCAAGTCAAATCGTTCGAGCAAGAATTAGAGACCGCGAAAGCCGAGAGAGAATTTCTGCAAACCGAGCAACAAGTTCAGGCTGAACAGCAGGTGCAAGCAGCACAGGCATCACTCG
>JAESQE010000506.1 GCA_016765335.1 Planctomycetaceae bacterium | reverse complement strand
ACTCGGTGTTCTCAGTGCCTCCGTGGTGAAAATCATCTGCCATCTTTCACTTGTCTTTCTATTGGGATTTTCAAACCAAACAAGGCAGCTGGCATTGAGCAATAGTTAGGCCAGTAGGATCGGCATTACGACGTGGTGTATTGCTCGACAATCGCTTGGGCGTGTTCCAGAACTTTCTCGCGAAGTTCTGGCGGTTCGATGACTTCGGCTTGCTTGCCGTACCCTAGAATCCACCAGGTAATTTCGTTCAAACCATCGACATCAACATGAAACTCAGCACTTCCGTCTGCCAGAAGTTGGATGGCCTGTGTTTTATGCCATCGAATTTCTGCAACATTCCTGGCAACCATGGGGGCAAATCGTACAACCACATGAAACGGGTGATCTTTTTCACGGATCATGTGCCAAGCGTTACCCAGGTAGCTGTCGAGCGAGAAGCTGGCAGGGATTTTGTAGATCGTTTTCGGTAAAACGTCGACTTCTTGAAAGCGCTTCATGTGAAAGGTGCGAACTTCTCGGTGGATTGCAGAATATCCGATGACATACCAAGACCTGCGAGAGAAGAAGAAGCAATACGGGTCTAGTCGTGTTGAAATGGTTGTTTGTTCGCTGAAGCTGCCATATTGAACTTTGATGCTTTGATGCTTGTGCATCGCATCGGAGATCGTCTCGAATAATTCATTGGTCCCTTGAAGATCGGCTGTTGCATCAAGTCGAATATGTCTTAGTTCGATGGAATCCTCGATGAATGTTCTCATCTCGTGAGGCAAAACACCTGCCAGCTTGAAGGCTGCTGATTTCGCAGGAGCCAGGTAGCTTAGCCCTTTTTTCTCGTCAGCCATGTCTCGACAAAGCGTGAGCAACGCGAGTACTTCTTCGGTTGTGAGATCTGTCGGGAGAAGGAAGTGGCTGTTTTCGAATTGGAAACCTTGTCTTTGCTCATCAAATGCGATTTTAAACCCAGATGCACGCAGCCTCTCGATGTCACGAAAGATTGTTCGCCGGGAAACCTGACATTCCTCTGCAAGTTCTCGCGTGTTGACGAAACGGCCCGACTGCAAAGTGGCGATAATACTCAACAGACGAAGAATATGATCAGTCGCTGGCATGATTTCCCCTGGCGAAACCCAGTGATGGAGGAATGCAGATTCTATTTCAGTTCGTTCTGAAAGAAACGATCAATATCTGCGACCACATCATTAAACCAGGGCAACTGATTCCAGCAACCATGACGAGCACCGGGGTAAACAACAACTTCAGTTGTAATTCCCAATTCTTTTAATTTGTCACGAGAAGGTTGATTGCGTTGCGGCTTATCTTTTTCGCCTACAAGAAACAGAATGGAAGAATCATTTTTTGAGATACTCAAATGAGCATCAGCCAGGCGGTATAACTCGGGAGCTTCTTTGATGGTTTTTCCTAGCCAGATATTTGAATTCGAACTTGCTGGTGAGGAAATCGAACGCTCGGCTACTGATCCGGTTGCCATTTCCATGGGGCCTGCCATCACAACCGCTGACTGAAGCTTCGATGAAAAATCACTCCAGCCACCCTGACCTTGAAGCTCGGAGACATCCGATGCAGTGGCCATTAATCCGACAAGATGCCCACCGGCTGAGCCTCCCACTGCTCCAATTTGATTTGGATCAATACCGTACTGATCAGCATGAGCGCGAAGATATCTTACCGCTGCATTGCAATCATGAATCGCAGCTGGGAATTTTGCTTCTCCGGCAAGACGGTATTCAATAGCCATCGTTACATAGCCTTGTGTTGCGAGCTGAACGGCTAAGGCACGAAACTTTGTTTTGTCTCCATGCAACCAACCCCCACCATGTACCACAACAATTGCTGGTCGAGGCTGGGATGATTTCTCAGCCGGTACGAACAGGTCGGCTAAAACTTTACGGGAGCCGTATTGTGCATAAGTAACATCCAGAGACGCAGTGATGTTTTCAGGAATTGCCGTTGCGGGTCTTTTCGATTTGTTGCTTGAAGTCTTTGAATCAGCTGGTTGAGGAGAACGTCCAGAGATATTCATTCTTTGACGGTAAAGGCCACCAAAGCCCGTGATGTAAAGCGATTGCATATCCGAATCGCCAAAAGTACAGTTGATCGGTCGCGTGGGCGTTTTCAGTTTATCAAGCAATTTTCCTGCGGGGTTCCAAATCCAGACATCCGCAAATCCACAGCAATAAACATTGCCTGCTCGGTCAGTACACATTCCATCTGCCCCTTTGTCGGGACCATCGTCCATTTTGGAAAACAGTTTTCCATCGCCAAGCTCTCCAGCAAATTTCACTGGGTAAGCCCAAATTTCCTTGGGGACGTATGCAGAAACGTAAAGAGTTTTTTCATCTGGAGAGAGAATGATTCCGTTAGGCGTATTCACCTTGGTGACAACTTTTGAAGTTGATTCCGCTCCTTTTTTTCCAGCCGGGATGTAACAAACTTCGCCAGGGCCAGTGAGTGTATAATAAACTCCCCCTTGGCGATCTGCAACCAAATCGTTTGGTCGGGCAGCAGGCTTGGCTTTGATGTCGTGCTGATAAAGCGATTTGATTTCTTTGCCTTGCAGGAACGCGATGCGGCTGTTGCCATTGTCGGAAAGATACAATTTCCCGTTGTTGTAAAACGAAGCACTAATGCGTCCTGCTTCTGGCAGAAGCTTCAACCATTTGTCTTGTTTAGGCCAGTAGCGGTAAAGCGATCCTCCTTTGACATCGGGCACGTACAGGCTGCCTTGTCCATCCCATGCAGGGCCATCTGCCAAGCCGAAATCATCGCGAACGGTCTCCAGTTCTTGACTTCGGTTAATCACTGGTTCAGCTGCCTGGGCAAGCGAAGTCAGGCCAACTCCAACAAACAGTCCCCAGACCAAAATAGAAAGAACGCATCGTGGCTGTTTCATCATGAGATTCCCGTGATCTTATAAAATGTGAAGTAGAGTCTAACCTATTCATAACAAATCACAGGGACGCACAGCAAGTCCGACGTGTGAGAAAAGAATCAGCAGCGAACTTTTGCGATCAAACCTCTGGAACCTCGCCATCTCATTTTCATGATTGCCGTAGGGTACGCTATCTGCGTACCACATATGCCCGAAACCTTTACTGGGTGACTGACAAACATGAAGTGAATTACATTGGGTTTTGCTCTGCCCATTCTTCTTCGAGTTGCTCGTTCAGTTCGAGCCATTGCTCTTCGAGATCGGAGAGCTGTGTTTTCAGTGCTTCCATTTGTTCGTGGATTTTTTGTGCTTCGTTTGCATCAGTCAGAGTCACGAATGTTTTTTGTAACGCTTGACGTTCATTGTCTAACGACGCAATCTTTTTTTCCACTTTGCTTAACTGCTTACGAGGGTCTCGGGCACCTTTGGAGCGTTTCGGTTTTTTGTTAGGTTTCTTGCCCTCGTCAACTGGTTGGCTTTTTCCCTGTCGACTGGCTTCGTGGTCGTCAATTTCTTTTTCGATTCGATACAGGTAGGTTTCGTAATCTCCCGGGTAGTCAGCCACATGCCCATCTTTGACTTCAATCACCTGCGTCGCGATACGATTGACGAAGTGACGATCATGGCTGGTGAAGATGACTGTCCCTTCATACGCCAGCAACGCATCGGCGAGTGCTTCTAATGTTTCAACATCTAAGTGGTTGCCTGGTTCATCAAGAATGAGAACATTGCAAGCACTCAGTAACAATCCAGCCAGGCACAACCGGGCACGTTCTCCCCCGCTAAGCACCTGGATTTTCTTTTGAATCAACGGCCCACGGAACAGAAAGCTGCCTGCAATCTTGAGGATCTGTTGAGTGGTGATGCCGGCAACTGCTTCACTTTCCAGATACTGTTGTACGGTCCAATCTCCAGGCAGGGTTGTGTAAACGTGCTGAGCATAAATGCCGAGTTTGCAGCCGTAGCCCCATTTGT
>JAESQE010000505.1 GCA_016765335.1 Planctomycetaceae bacterium | reverse complement strand
CGTAGGATGGGTGGTTCTGTCCGGAATGCGGGTTGGACTTGTTGCAGATGTTTCCACCGGCAGGTTCACCCCTCGATTTTTTCGAAATGAGAAAAGATGGGCAGAACCCACCGGCAGGACAGTCCCCTCAAATTGCAATTCGACAGTCGCCGGGTGCCACTGTCAAAATGAGTTAAAATTGGGTGCCACTGGCTCTGCCAGTGTTCGTTGGGGTTCCAATTCAAAGTACCTGTTGGAAGACTGTTGATAAAGGGGATTGGCACAAATTGCTGACAAATTGTGCCAATTGAAAGTTCCTCATCGAGAACCAATTCCAATTTCCATCGCAAAAACACTGGCAGAGCCAGTGGCACCCGGCGAATGCGTATCATTCACCACAGAGGCACGGAGAACACCGAGGAAAACAATATCAAAAAAACGAAGACGAGGGGATTTTCATTATTAACGAGTCTCCCAGAGAGGGCGTTCGAAGGATTCCTTCAGGATGAATTTTCTTCCTCTGTGTTCTCCGTGCCTCCGTGGTTTATTCTGATCACTTCGAATCCCTTACAGATATATTTCCTCGGCATGAACTTGAATGTACACTTTTGTGCTACAGAAATAGGGCTTGCTGCATTGTAAAAAATGGACTGAGAAAACGTTCAACACGAAAACAAATACGCGAATGCGTATCAGAGGAAATGATATGAAAATCAGATTGCTCCCTTGGATTCCAATTTGCTGCCTACTGGTTGTTTCCAGTTCTCTTGCGGGCTGTTCCGGAACAGGAGCACAATTACCTGATCTTGTAGAAGTCACCGGGACCGTTTCCTTGGACGGGGAACCCTTGGAGAAGGCACAAGTTACTTTTGAGCCTCAAAAAGCTAGCGAAGAAGGCTGGGGACGCAGTTCGAGCGCTTATACAGATGCAGCGGGACATTTTATATTGCAGTACAAACAGAACATTTCTGGTGCAACTCCCGGTTTGCATCATGTTATTATCAGCAAGCGAGAGGGTGACGATCCAGCGACAAGCCCTGAAGTGTTACCCGTTCAATATAACGAAAGTACGACTTTAACAGCCGATGTCACCCAGGCAGGCCCCAACGAATTTACATTTGACCTGACAAGCAAATGATACGCATTCGCGTATTTGTTTGCGAGTTGCACGTTTCCTAAGCAGGGTAGGAGGGGTGGTTCTGTCCGGAATGCAGGTTGGGTTTGTTGCAGATATTTCCACCGGCAGGTTCACCCATCGATTTTTTCGAAACAAGAAAAGAGGGGTGAACCCGACGGCAGGCCCGTCCCCTCAAATTGCAATTCGACAGTCGCCATCGGAACCACGCCTCTACGCGGCGCAAACCACTTCTTCGGAAATCCGCCTGGCGATCACGGAGCGTCCTCCACCTCTTGCAGAAGACGCAGCAGGTCTTGCGGACCTTGCGTTCGGCCTGCAATTTCTGCCGCCAACCGGGCTGCGATCAGGCGTTGGCCCTTCTGGTTGGGGTGCATGCCGTCCAGCAGCAGTTCGTCCATCGAGTGATTCGTCTGTTGGTCGTATGCTTCGTACAGTTTGTAAATATCGACCAGATCGACCTGCTTCTGTTTCGCCACTTGTCGCACGGCATCGGCGTAATTCTTCAAAATGATGTTGAAGCCGTCTGGCTTCGCGGGATCGTAAGGCGACTTGCCGTAAAGCTGACGCAGTTTGGGGGTCCATCGCGTTGGATTCGGAGTCATGAGGACGACTTTCACCTTCCGCTGCCGCAGTGTGTCGATGAAGTAGATGAGGTTTTCTTTATAGCGTGCTAATGCGACGCGCGACTTTTGGGCGGGCGGTGTTTTCCACACATCCACCGCCGCATCGTTGATGCCAAACTGAATGACCACGAGATTCGGATTGTGGGCCAGCACATCGTGTTGGAAACGCTTCCGGGCATGATCCGTCGTACTGTTGGCTACGCCAGCATTGATGACCGAAGCGTAGACGCCCTGTTGTGGAAGGTCACGTTGGAGCAGGTCGGCATACACGGCGAGTTTGCCGCGAGACGCGGTGGTCGAGTCGCCGAAGGCCACGAAAGTGACCCACGGTTTGATAAAGTCCTTCTCCAGAAGCCGTACCCGCAGGTCGCCCTGCATGGTGGTGATCCAGAGTTCGCCCGGGGCATGCTCGAACAGGTGCGGGTAAGAGACTCTTCCGCCCTTATTGCAGGCGATCACTTGGGAGGGGGACCAATGGGCGCCATCGTCGTCGGAAAAGCTGAAGGACAGCTCCTCCCTTTGCACGAAGCCGCGGCGGGGCATTGCATTCCACAGTAGTACCAGCCGCCCGCTTGCCAGCCGCTTTAGTTTTCCGGGCGCTCCGATGGACTTGATTTTCGACGGTTTCTGATCGCTCCAGGTCAGGCCCTGATCCGAAGAAAACGATTCATAAAAGAAACCGTGATAGCTGCGCAGGAGCAGCCAGAGCCGCCCGTCTTGCAATTCCTCCAGAGTTCCTTCGATCGCACCTGCATGGTCTCCTCGGCCTCCGATGTCCAGGTAGCGTGTCCGCGCCCAAGTCTTCCCCTGGTCCGTGGATACGTAGGGCATCGTTGCGTGTCGGCCCTTGTCATAGAGCATTTCCTGACCGGGCACGACGATGTTGCCGTCGCGGGTCTCGATGATGTCCTGGATGCACCCGCACCAGCCACCGTGCAACAGCGACAAGTCCGTCCACGTGCGGCCCTCGTCCACACTCCGGATGGCGTATGAAGGCAGAAGCATGTCCGGGTTCGGAACGTTTTTCTTCTTGTCCCAAGAATACTTCCGGACCGCGTCGTTGATGAAGATCAGGATGAGCGTCCCCGTTCGGGTGCGTAACAGGGCATGTTCCGGCCGGATGAGAAAGGGAGCGTCTTTCTTGAAAATCGGTCGTTGCTCCCAGGTCTTCCCATCGTCCCGCGTCACGATCGCATTTTTCCCGCTCACTCCGAGGATACTGCCATCCCCCAGGCGAACAAAAGGCCCGTCAGGAAGGCCGGGAATCGATTCAACATGCGGAGCCAACACGATCGGCTTGTCCGCAGCAAACAACAGCGGTGATTGCATCGTGCCGG
>JAESQE010000504.1 GCA_016765335.1 Planctomycetaceae bacterium | reverse complement strand
TGCGCGTTGAACATTCCCTAGGTCATTGTCAGTACAAGGCCACGAGTGAGAGCTTCACGCAAGTATTAATTGAGTTTGGTATTAAATCAAGGGACATGACTTCAGTCATGCTTCAAGCATGCTACTCATAAGGGAACCTCTATGTAAAAAGCCTCGATTTTTCAACGCCCGGCATTGATGATCAGGCATCAGGTTGTGATAATCACATCAAGGCCCCGTGATTATCACAAGAACATGGCGACTTACAGACAGTGATCTCATCTTTGCAAATCACCACTGTTTGAAGCTCGATATCCAGAAATATGGGTCGGTGGATAGATGAAAGGCAATACCGTATGAGTACAGCAAATGAGACGATTGAAACATTTGAGACCGACATCTTAGAGCGATTAGGTGATTTGATCGCAAGCAAGAACCTGGTGCCTGGCGATAGGCTGCCACCGATACGAGTATTGGCTCTTCAGTTTGGTGTCAAAGCAGGGACTGTTCGCGATGCCTTGCTTGCCGCTCAGGGAAAAGGTCTGGTAAAGATGCTTCCTCGTGTGGGAGCGATCGTACAATCAGTGGAAGAACCCGAAGGAGCGCTGCCGTTTGGGACAGGCATCAAACAGGATCTTGCAGATGTCGTGGGACAGCAGGATCAAAATCTATTTCACATTCTTGAAACCCGCGAAGCACTCGAATTGACGATGGTCGCGCGAGCGGCTCAGCGTAGAGAGTTGTCGGAACTGTTTCGGCTCAGGCAGATTCTGACCGACATGGTTGCTATTCCGCTGGAAGCGGAATCCCCCGAGTACGCGAAACTGGATGTTGAGTTTCATCTGGAAATTGGACGGCTGTCCGGCAACTCTGTCATGACGTCTCTGCTCAGGATTCTTCTGCTCGAAGTCAGGCCTCATCTGGATCGAATTCGCTGGTCTGGAACTCAACGTGCGGGAACGAATGAATCGCATTCTCGGATTTACTCGGCCCTGGTAGCGGGCGATGCCGAGCAGGCACAAAATGAAATGCGAGACCACATACGGTCAGCTTACAACAGCTTGCTCGACGAAATGCGTCAACCGCCAGTCATGAACAGCAACAGCTAACTGCAATTACTCCTGACATTGTACTTCTGCAAGAAAATCCGATGAGAATTAATCAATCAAATTCAACAATTCGAGAGATACTGGTTATCCTGTTCGTGGCTGCTGTTCCAGGCTGCACGGTTGGTTCGGCCCAAGAGGTCGGTGCAAAAAAGAACGTAGCTCAAACGTACTCGCCAAAGGATGTTGAGTTCTTTGAGAAACAGATCCTGCCGATTTTGAAGCAGCGATGCTATGAATGCCACAGCCATGAGTCTGGCAAAGCTAAAGGCGGGCTTGTACTCGATTCACGCAATGGCTGGGAGAAAGGAGGTAGCGAAGGAACTGCCATCATTCCAGGTAAACCGGATGAGAGTTTGCTGCTTGAATCTGTGAAGTATGAAAGTTATGAGATGCCACCGGAGGAAAAACTTCCGGATGATGAAATTGCCCTGCTGGAAAAATGGATCACGATAGGAGCACCCGACCCACGTGAATCGAACGCGCCGAAGATTGATCCCGATAAATTGTGGGCACTTCAGCCGATTACAAAGCCTGGCATTCCTGATGTGAAAGATGAGAAGTGGTCTCGGGACGATCTTGATGCGTATATCTTGACCAGACTTGAAGAAAACGGTTTGAGTCCCGCTCAAGATGCTGACCGCTACACACTGCTTCGTCGTGTGACGTTTGACCTAACCGGTTTGCCACCAACGCCTGAAGAAATTGAAGCGTTTGTTAACGATCCATCTGAAAACGCATATGAAAAAGTGATTGATCGCTTACTGGCTTCACCTGGATTCGGGGATCACTGGGCTCGTCACTGGTTCGATCTGTCATGTTATGCTGACCTTGCTGATATCCAGGGCAATGTTTTAATTCGAGATGCCTGGCGTTACCGGGACTACGTAATTTCAGCATTCAATTCGGACAAACCGCTGGACCGTTTCATTCACGAACAGATTGCCGGCGACCTGTTGCCTTACGATAGCGTCGAGCAGCATCGCGAGCAGATTATCGCAACCGGATATTTAGCAATCGGTCCTTGGACGCTTCAGAATTACATCAAAGAGCAGTTGGCGGCTGATGTGGTTGATCATCAGATTGACCGCATTGGACGTACAGTTTTAGGGCAGACAATTTCGTGTGCCAGGTGTCACGATCACAAATTCGATCCTGTCCCGACTGCCGATTACTATGCATTGGCAGGGATTTTTCATAGCACGCTGACAACCAGTTACGACGGACCTGGGGTGTGGAGCCAAATCACGCATGTATCTCTTCCGGAACTGCCTGGAGCAGCTGCGGAATTTGAACGGCTATCCCATGAAATCGGACAGCAACAACAAAAGCTACGAAAAGAACTCGTAGAACTGCGGAAAAATAATGAAAAAAGTAGGTTCATGAAAAAGGCTGTGAGTGATCAGGCCAATGCGATCACCTTAAAATCTGGCGTCACAGCCAACGAAAAGGGGCGAGAGTATCGTGTTTCTTTTGTCGCAGGCCCATCGGTTTGGGCAGGAGCTGGTCAGGCGACTGCTGAATCTGACGGCCTGGTTCTTCAACTGCTACGCAAAGACGGGACGGTTCTGGCTTATCATGTTCATCGACCGCAAGCCTGGTCGGAGAAGAAGGATTCTCAACAGCTTAGTCCCGTTTCGTTCGAATACACCGGAGATGGTTCAGGCGAAGTAACATTGCACATCACTTCAAGCGATTACACTGGTCGGTTCGGCGGGGCAATTGATGACCTGTCGATTGCGGATACAGAAACATCTCAAATTATTTTTGAGGAAGATTTCAATCATTGTCAACTCGGTGACATCAAAGGCCAGCAAGCAAGTACCGGATACCTTGTTTATGCAAAATGTTCCTTCCCTAAATGGGCTGGTAGCGGGATCAATAACTCCCATGTTGTCGATTTAGGCGAGCCAGGTAAATCGAACATTGCATTGCAAATTTATAGTGGACCGAAGGTTGACCAGGCCAATCCACGCATTGCAGAGATTAACCGTGAGTTGGAAACTTTAGCCAAACATTTGGACTTAGCACGCCCAGGTCGTCACCAGGCACTGGCTGTAAAAGAGATTACAAAGCCGAAGGACAGTCCGATTTATCGCCGCGGTGATTTTCAGTCGCTTGGCGAGAACGTCCCGCGTGGTTTTCTAGGAGTCGTGCCTGTTACGTTGGGTCACGATATTCCGTCCAACAGCAGCGGGCGTTTGCAGCTGGCCCAGTGGCTAACTGATCCGGGAAATCCACTGACTTCCCGGGTGTTGGTCAATCGGACCTGGAGCCGTTTGTTCGGAAAGGGGTTGTCGCGATCTGTGGATTACTTCGGTGTCCATGGCGAAAAGCCAAGTCATCCCCAGTTGCTTGATTTCCTGGCGAGGCGAATGCGAGTGGATGATCAATGGTCGATCAAGAAAACGATACGTCAGATGGTGCGATCGCGAACCTACCAGATGGCTTCGTCGCATAATAACAAGGGGGCAGAAACTGATCCTGACAACCGATTATTTTGGCAGATGCCTCGCCGTCGGCTACCTGCAGAATCGATCCGCGATGCGATGTTATCAGCTAGTGGCGAACTCAACCCGCAGCGAGGAGGTTCGTCACTCGGACTTGAACTGGATGGTAACATTCTCGGAGCAGGCGGGGATGTCAATCCGGCGAACTGGGGCGGCAAGATTGCGGACTATATTAAGAATCGGCGGGCTATCTATCTTCCGTTCAAACGCGAACGCCCCTTGGGCGAACTTGAAATCCTCAGCACTTTTGACTTCCCACATCCCAACGAGATCACCGGATCGCGATCTGAGACCACCGTTGCGACTCAGGCTCTTTTTCTACTGAACTCTCCGTTTGTAAAACATCAATCCAGTCAATTAGCAGAGCGGTTGGCAAAGGAAGAATTTTCTGATGAACGTGCCCGTATCAATCGTCTTTACCTTTTAACAGTGAGCCGCCCAGCGGATACAGACGAACTTGATACCGCGATCACTTTTCTTGATCAATGCACTCAAGATCTTGTGACTGATTCCGATTCTGCCAAAGCCAGATCGGCAGCCTGGATTCAATTATGTCATGCAGTACTCGGTTCCAACAGTTTTTTGTTTCGTGAATAGGCCCCCCATGCAATACCCCGGTCAATCATTATTTCCGTCTCGTCGAGATTTCCTACGTCTGACAAGTTGCGGATTTGGATCGCTTGCGTTGAACTCGATGCTTCAACAGCAAGCGGTGGCAGAAGCAATCAGCCGTAACAAGAAGTCCCCTTTAGCTGCCAGGCAACCTCACTTTCCAGCTCGGGCCAAGCGGATCATTTTCCTGTTTATGTCCGGAGGCCCATCTCAGATGGACCTGTTTGACTATAAGCCACAACTGGCAAAAGGCTCGGGAGAAGCGTTGCCGTACAAACTGCCAGAAACGGAAGCGACAGTTGGGCTGGATAACACGCGATTACTCGGCCCGGTTTCCAAATTTAAGCATCAAGGCGAATGCGGGCTGCTTATGAGTGATTTGTTGCCATATACCGCGCAGCACGCAGATAACCTTTGTGTTTTGCGTGCAGTACACGCAGATAGCCCGAATCATCCAGTTGCAATTCGGCAGCTTCACACAGGCAATTTGTTTGATCCTGTTCCCTCGATGGGTTCGTGGCTTTCTTACGGACTAGGCACGGAGAATCAGCAGCTACCTTCTTACATTACAATTCTTCCGTCTGAAGGCGAACGTAATTTCAGTAGCGCATTCCTGCCGGCGATTCATCAGGGCACGGCGATTCAGCACGTGGGATCTTCACCGGACAAGGCACCAATTCGACATTTGACCGACTCCCAGATCCCAGAGAGGGTACAGCGTCGTCGCATCGATTTGATTCAATCGATGAACCGCCGGCAATTGGATCGCCTCAAGTCTGATCAACAGATGGAAGGAGTGATCGAATCCTATGAACTTGCCTTCCGCATGCAGGCAGAAACTCCGAAGTTGGTTGATTTTTCGGAGGAGTCGAAAGAAACACAGTCCCT
>JAESQE010000503.1 GCA_016765335.1 Planctomycetaceae bacterium | reverse complement strand
TGGTTCTCCCCCTTACGAAGGGGGAGTGTTAGAGGGGGTTGAAACCAGTCTCTTAATGGTCAAGCCGTTTTTAGTATTTCGAGTGGTTGATTGCCCGAGACTTCGCAGAAACTTTTTTCGTGCGTGTTAACGCATTTTATGGATAGAGAGATTGGGGTTATGAGTAACGAAACATCTGGTTGTGTCACTTTGGGGCTTGCGCCGAGTTTTGGGTTTGGGGATCGAATTGGTCTGGCGACACCGGGGCATGTCGAATCGATGAATCGTTCGGGTAGCGGAATCGAAGCGATTTATCCTCAGCAATCAATCCGTGAAATGACTCGCACCAAACGGACTGCAACGCAAGTGATGCAAGATGCTTTAGATGGTGCACGCAGTGCTGGCTGGACTGGAAAGATTGGGGCTGATGCTGATCATCTCAAGACTCCTGCCGATGTTGATATCACTGTTGCTGCCGGGTTTACATTCTTTACGATAGACCCTTCCGATGATGTCGATCAACAAGCGGATGATTACGATGAAGCGACGCTGCAAGATAAATTCGAATCAGTGCGGGATACTGCTTCCTGGTATCAAGGATACCTGGGGAAAAGTATCAAGTTGCCTAGTGGAGTCGTGATTGATCTTAACGAGCAGGCTTGCATGCGGGCAGCTGTGAAATACGGTTTGGCAATTCGTAAAGCTATCGATCTGGGCGAACACATCCGTGTTGTGAATGAAGCAGCTGGTCGGGATTACGAGATTGAGCTTTCTGTTGACGAAACGGATCAACCGACGACATTGGCAGAACATTACATTATTGCAGATCAATGTTTGAAGGGGGGCATGAAGCTCGTCAGTCTTGCGCCGCGATTTATTGGTGAACTCGAGAAAGGTGTTGATTATAAAGGGGATGTTGACGCATTAGAAGCCTCTTTGAACGATCATGCAGCCATTGCAGAGTTTCTTGGGCCTTACAAGCTGAGCTTGCATTCCGGGTCTGATAAACTCTCAATGTATCCTGCGTTGGCTCGGGCTACCAAAGGGCGGTTTCATGTGAAGACTGCTGGTACAAGTTACCTGGAAGCTGTTCGAGTGGTTGCTCGTCATGACGAAGCACTGTTTCGAAAAATCGTTCAGTTTGGACGAGAGCATTACGATGTTGATAAAGCGACATATCATGTTTCAGCGACACTCGATACCGTGCCTGCCGGCGACGATTTAGATGCGACTCGGCTCGAACAAGTTTACCTGGAACGTTGGTGCGATGTGCCTGCCGGGCTGGGATTTACCGAGCCAGGGCGTCAGATTCTACATTGCACGTTCGGTTCAACATTAACAGATTCTGAACTTGGCCCTGCGATCCGTTCAGTGTTAGAGTCTCATCCCGAGACTTACGCGGAAATTTTGGCAGATCATTTTTCTCGGCATCTCGATGCATTGGCTCAAGGAATGTGATTGCATCGCAACCTGGAAAATTTTTGTTCGGTGTGTTTATATAATATCAAAGATTCAATCAGTAGCCTCGGGGGACTGAGCTACCCGGATTAGAAAAGAGATTATTATGCGTGTATTCAGATTGTGCCTGCTGGCTGTTGCTTGCGTTTTTTTGTTGAATCCAACTATTGGAAATCGTCTGGACGCTGCTGAGAAGCGTCCTAACTTTCTGTTTATTCTTACCGATGACCAATCTCCTGAAACTCTGACAGCTTACGGGGATCAAGTTTGTGATACTCCGAATATTGACCGCTTGGCTGCTCAGGGGATGACCTTTGACGATGCTCATCAGATGGGATCGTGGTCGGGGGCGGTTTGTACTTGTTCTCGGACTATGATTATGACTGGTCGTGGGCTTTGGGATCTTCCTGGTACAAGAGCACCTGGGATTAGCTGGACTAAAAAAGCACGTCAGCAGGCTGCTCAGTTTTCTATGCCAGCTGTGTTTAATCGGGCGGGGTACGATACCTTTCGAACTTGTAAAACGGGAAATAGCTACAAAGAGGCCAATGCTCTGTTTGAGGTCAGGCACGAAGCGACGAAAAGAGAGGGGACTGTTGAAGGTGGTAGTCAGTGGCACGGAGACCATGTGATGAATTACTTAAACAAGCGACAGGCAAGTAATGATCAAGATCCTTTTTTGATTTACTTTGGGTTCTCTCATCCCCACGATCCTCGCAATGCAACTCCTGAATTGGCTGCTAAGTACGGTGCGAATAATAACGGGCCAACCGGCGCGCCGAACCCTAAGGCTCCGCGACTTCCAAGCAATTACTTACCAGCTCATCCGTTTCATCATGGTCACCCGGGATTGCGAGATGAAACCAAGGTGCAAGGGGTTATGGAAAAACGAGACGAAGCGACTGTTCGAAATGAAATTGGTCGAGAATTTGCCTGCATTGAAAATATCGACACGCAAGTTGGTCGTGTGATGAAGCAACTCGAAAAAATGGGAGAGATGGAAAATACCTATGTTATTTTCACTTCCGATCATGGGATGGCTGTGGGGCGACATGGCTTGATGGGAAAACAAAACTTGTATGAGCATACCTGGAAAGTGCCATTTATCGTGTGTGGTCCTGGGATTGAAAAAGGTTCTCGGGCATCTGGATTTAATTATTTGATGGATGTCTTCCCCACCTTTTGTGATTTGGCAGGTATAGATGCTCCAGAGGTTCTGCTGGGAAAAAGTTTCCGACCAGTTCTGGAAGGAAAAGTTGATCGAATTCGAGATGTTGTTTACGGGGCGTATTGCGGCGGAACCAAACCGGGCATACGATCCGTGAAAACAGCTGACGGCTGGAAGTTAATCGAATACGACGTACTTGATGGCAAAGTGCGGGAAACCCAGATGTTTAACTTGAAAGAGAACCCGAAGGAATATCTGATTGAGCATCACTCTGCAAAGCTCGTGAAACTACTCCAGAATCAACCGAAGAGTCATCAAATCGATTTGGCTGAATCGCCACAGTATTCAAAAAAGAGAAAAGAGCTAGAAGGACTGCTGGCCGCTGAAATGAAGCGATTGAACGATCCTTATAAGCTCAGTAAGAATCTGAAAAGATAATGGACGTTGTCTTTTGGTTTTGAGGCAGATTTTTTGATGAGGATGTGACTGATGATTCGAACTTTAATGTTGCTGTTATGTTTTACAGTCGTATTCAGTTTTAGTTCATTTGCCGATGATACTGTTACTAAAGTCGAAAAGATCGATCCAGCGGAACGTTGGGAAGCAACAATCAAGAAGTTCGAAAAGCAGGATGTCGAAACTGCTCCGAAAAAGGGGGAGATTCTCTTTGCAGGATCTTCTTCAATTCGAATGTGGGATGAAGCGGCCTCTTTTCCTGATCGTGTGATTCTCAATCGAGGCTTCGGTGGATCGCAAATTAGTGATGTGCTTTACTATTTGGATCGAGTGGTTTTGAAGTATGAGCCGCGTGTGATTGTGTTTTATTGTGGTGACAACGACATCAATAATAAGAAATCTCCGCAGCGAGTCTTTAATGACTACAAAGTCTTCACACAGAAAGTTCATGCGAAACTTCCTGAGACTGACATCATCTTCTTGCCGATCAAACCGAGTCTTTCAAGATGGTCTTTATGGCCCGAAATGTCTGAAGCCAATCAGAAAATCCGACAGCTCAGCGAAGCAGATAAGCGACTACATTATTGCGATACCGTGCCAGCAATGCTTAATGAACAGGGCACACCGCTCGAAAACGTATTCCTCAAAGATGGATTGCACATGAATGCAGAAGGGTATGCCATCTGGGATGAATTGCTTGAGAAGATGTTGAAGCAACTCGATTAATGGGAACCTCTATTAATTGAATCCCAGAGGTATCTCGGATACAGTTTGATTATAAAAGACAGTTCAAAAACCCCCTCTAACCTCCCCCTTCATAAGGGGGAGAACCAATTAACAGAGGCTCCCTTGAGTGGTGTTGTCACAGACCGGAATGTCTGTGCTCCCTTCGAATGGGTTTGGCTTCTATATTGATGCTGGGATTCGTGGTGGTTTGGGGCCGAGGTATTGGTAGTAGGTGCATTCGATGGGGCCGTTATAAAGCTTTCTTCGACGGGTTGCTCTTTTGTCGACGATTTTTTCAAAGTCGCGTGATCCTGCAAACACAAACACAGACCAGGTTGGCCATTGCTGAGTGACTTTCCACAGTTCGGTCCAAAGTTGCTCAGCTTCATCGACATCGTCTAACCGTTCTCCGTAAGGGGGATTTGTGATTAGGCAACCGTACATTCTTTGGGTTTTTAACTCAGAGACATCATGTTCTTGAAAATGGATCAGATGCTCGACGCCCGCGCGAGCTGCATTTTCTCTGGCAGCGTTGAGCACGTGATAATCGTTATCGGTTGCTAGAATTGGCATGCACTCGGATTGGTCGATCTTATCTTGAGCTTCTTCGCGGGCTTGCTCCCAAAGTTCCTGGGGATAGGTGGGCCAAGTTTCACAGGCAAACTGCCGGTTGAACCCTGGTGCACGGTTTTGGGCGATTAAAGCAGCTTCGATCGCAATGGTTCCTGATCCGCAAAACGGATCGTGAAATGTCCGTTCGCGGTTCCAAACACTTAGCTGCGCCAGCGATGCAGCAATTGTTTCTCGAAGCGGAGCCACTCCTCTTTTGAGGCGGTATCCGCGTTTATGAAGTCCTTCGCCAGAAGTGTTCAGCCAAATGGTGCACTGGTTGCTACGAAGTTCGAATTGCACTGCACAGTCTGGACCTGTTTCATCGAGTTCGCAGGAATAAACTCTTTGCAATCGATTAACGATCGCTTTTTTCGCCATTCCCTGACAAGTTGGTACTGATTTCAAAGTGGATTTGTGCGAAGAACCATTCACTGGGAAGCTGGCATTGGCAGGCATCCAACGTTCCCAGGGGAGATCTTGGATCTGATCGAAATAGGCATCAAAATCAGAAGCTGGAAATTTTCCGATTTGCAACAGAAGCCGATCTGCGGATCTCAAGTTCAAATTACAACGGGCAATTGCATCCAGCGGTGCCGTGAATGTGACCCGCCCATCGGTACGCTGTTGATCCTCGTAGCCTAGTCGCTGAAGTTCTCGACCAACAACGGCTTCAAGACCAAACCCGGTTGTGGCGGTAAGTGTTACCTGCTCCATAATTCTTTACTTTGTAATATTTTGAAAATGTTCTGGTGTGATTTTAGAGTTTTTTTGTAACAGATGTCTTAACGGGGCAGACTCAATGGAGCCTGCTCGCCCATTGTTTTCTAGATCTTTATTCTCTTGGGTAATGCAATTCGTTGTTGCTATAAGTAGAATAACACTCTTTGCGAGGTGGAAGTAGCCTAACAGCAGCAATCTTCTGTGCGAATGTCGGTCAATGTTTGGTCAGGGCATTACAAACGGGATTTTGCACTCTGTTGGGGCTTTGTCCAATGCTATTAATGCTGAGTCTTAACGTTTGATTTACAGTTTTGGAATGTTTCAGAGAGTAGTGGATACAAAATGTCTTCTGTCCAACGATTGTTGATTTTGATCGTGCCGGTGATCCTGGTTCCGCTGGGAACATGGTATCTGATGTCTCGTTTACCATTGCTACGAACAGCAGGGAAAGTTTATTCCGGTGGAAAGACTTATCCGGATTCGCAGATCAATTTTAAGCATATTCGAGTTGGCCCCAAAATATTTGGTTCTCCAATGATTGCGAATTTGCAGATTCTTGACTTTGATGGCAACGGGAAAAATGAAATTCTGGCCTGTGATGTCACGAAAAATTCCGTGCTCCTTTATTCTGCTTTACCTAATGGTGCTTGGGAAGAACAGGTTCTCATTTCCGATGTCGCTGTGCCCGGGCATGCGACGGTTGTTGATATCGATCAGGATGGGGATCAGGATGTTGTGGTTTCTGTATTGAATAATATCTATCCAGACGATGGGCTTATTGGTCGGGTGGAGCTTTATGAAAAACAGAATGGTCAATTCATTAAGCACGTGATTTTAAGTGACGTGAGGCGAGTGTCTGATGTTCAACCGGCTGATTTCGATGGAGATGGCGATATTGACTTTGCGGTTTCAGTGTTTGGATACAATCGAGGTGAGGTGCTTTGGTTGGAGAATCAAGGTGATTTCAAATTCGAAAAACATACGTTATTAATTGCCCCCGGTGCGATTCACGTTCCGATTGCTGATTATGATCAAGATGGAGATCCTGACATCGCTGCGATTATTACCCAGGATGAAGAGGAACTTTGGGGCTTCGAGAATATAGGCAATGGTAACTTCAAGAAGCACAAACTCTGGATGACTAACAATTATGATTTAGGGGGAGCCGGTCTGGTCAAATATGATTTGGATCAGGATGGTGACCAGGATTTGATATTCCCTGC
>JAESQE010000502.1 GCA_016765335.1 Planctomycetaceae bacterium | reverse complement strand
TGCTTTCGCCAGGCAATCAGCTTGTGCCCAAAGTGATCAACAGCTGCTTTATGCCTCTGCTGAGGAACACCGTATTTTTCACATGCAACAATGAATTGACGGGGATCGTGCTCCTTATACGAATCGATTTCGTCCGTTGCAACAACTGGCAGCACCCGGTAACGCAGCTTTGGACTGGCATTCGGAGGAACTCTCAGGTCATCCAGAATTTGCTGAAATATCTTTTGCTTTTCTAGCGTCGCGGATAACATTCCTTTCACGTTTTCCATCACAAAGACTGCCGGGCGATGCTCCGCTATGATTCTCAGGTATTCCCGGTAAAGAGTTGAGCGTTGATCATCTTCAATACGATAATTCTTAATTCCTTTGTTACGCACTCTGCCTGCCAGCGAATACGCCTGGCAAGGAGGCCCACCGATCAAGACCCAGTCACGGTTTTTTCCAATCACTTTACTGATTCTATTGCTGATCTCTCGGTGTAGTTTTTTGGAAGAACCCAACTCAGCTTTCATCGCTTCCTGGCCGGCCTCATTCCAAGAATCCCAAAGGCTTTGTGATTGATCTTTTAATTGATCTTCAAACTGCTCGAACGGGAACTTTTGTTGTAAAGCATCGTAATATAAACCAGGAGCTTTCCCCTTTGGAAATTGTCGGAAGAAACTTCTCAAGCGAAGCGTTTCGTGAGCAAACTTATTTTTTTCAATCGAAAGGCCGATCTTGAACGGCAGGCGTCTTTGAGTCTCGAACGAACTGAACCCCTCACCTAATCCACCGGGGCCGGCAAAGATATCAATCACAGGAATTGTTGAGGGGTTTGACATTTGGTATGACTCATCGAAAATAACATCCAGACAATTCGTGAGTGAACCTCATGAGAACATCTGATGGAAACGGTATCGCGGAAGATTTCCGGTATTATGCCATATTCGCAGTCAAAGACCAGGGCAAGTAATGACGTCTCTGGTGCTTTTATTAGATTAAGTTGCCTTCGCTTCCATCACCGTCCATTCGTGTGGCGGGACAGGTTGGCCTTCAATAATCAGGATTCCCGTGTAGGCTGCTTGGCGTTTCCAAAATCTGAGATTTCGTTCTCGGCGTTTCCTGTGCTTTCGCACTAGGACTTGATCTACCCGGCGATACCAGTTTGCTTGGCACTTCCGAGCCTTGCGGCTGAAATCTGCACTGAAACAGGGCGATGAGACCGTATAGAGAGGATTCAGGTAGAGGCATCCGCACACTCCATCCTCTGCTATTTTTTCGATTCTCCTGGTCGTGGTTGCAATCCAGGAATCTTCGTCCCATTCAGGGACTTGGTGTTCTTGAATTTGAACTCTCCCAGGATTCCTTTGGGTATGGATTATATCCCAGGAAATGGTTCGACTTTGTTTTGGCTTTCCGGTCATTGTTTACTTTTTGCGAACCCAAGAAAGCGAAGTGTAAATCTAACAAGAGTTACCAGTTCCGTATCAGGTACTGATTTGACCTGCTTAATGACTTCGTCGAAGCGACGGAAGAGAGCATCGTCAAGCATTGAAAATAAGTTTGTCGCAGCTAGAATCAAGCTGTCTGATTCATCCTGCTCCAGGAATTGGAGGAAGGAATTCAGGATGCGACGAATTTCACCTACGTCATTTCCACTACCCCGGTTTGCTCCGATGGCATCAAATTCATCAAAGAAGTAGATGCCTCTGGTTTGTGTCATGGCTTCAAAAACCATGTGTAGCTTAGTTGCTGTCTCTCCCATATATTTTGTAATCAGACCATGCAGTTGGACTGAGAACAGCGGCAGCTTGAGTTCTCCAGCCAGGGCGGAAGCAGTCATCGTCTTCCCGCAACCAGGAGGACCAACGAGAAGAAGTTTGCGTCTACCAGAAAACCCGTGACTCTGGAGTTTGTCCAAATGCCTGTATTCCAAGACAACCCGGTCAAGCGATTGACGTACATCCTCACTCAATACCATTTCAGAGAGGCATGTTTTCGGATAAGTGACAGCTAGCAAGCCCGCTAATTCCCCCGTGGGACGAGCGATGGGAACAGCGCCTCCAATTTTCCCAGCTGATTGCTTTCTTTTGATTTCGTCCACAAGATCGCGAAGCTCTTGTGCCAGCTTTCCCTTTCCACCAGTGGAGGCTCGTGCAGCAACCTGTAGAGCCACAGACACCGAATGTCTGTGCTCCCTTGGAATTCATACTGGTTCCCTTGAGAGCTGATTGCAGTATTACCGTCGGATTTCATTGAGCATCGCAGCGACAGCTTCCATGTAGGAGTCGCCATCAACTTCCAAGACATCGTTATGCCCAGCTGTCGGAAGTTCGATAAATGTTTTGAGCACATTGGAATTCGACTGATCCGGAGCAGCATCAAAGAGGCGTTGTGACAGTTCAATCGGGATCAGTTCATCGTTAATGCCATGCAATATCGAAATGGGGCAGGTCACCCTTGGGATTACATCAATTGAAGAGTACCGCTGGGTTACTAACATCCGACAAGGAATCCAGGGGAATTGTAAAGCAGCGACATCAACCAGTGACGTAAAGGTCGTTTTCAGAAACAGGCCACCCGGTTCGATTCCTTCTTGAATAAGTTCGCTGGCCAGTGCCGTTGCAACTCCTCCACCGAGTGATTCGCCCAGCAGCAGTATGCGATCTGCTGAGATGTTTTCTGTCAACACGAGATAATCCCAAGCTGATCGGGCATCGCGTAGAAAATTCTTTTCAGAAGGAACTCCCCGATTCTCGCCATATCCGCGGTAGTCAATCAAAAACACATCCGCGTTCAACTGACTCAATCGATGTAACTCGGCATGACGGTACCCTCGGTGACCAGCATTACCCGAAAAGTACAGAATCACCGGACGCCCCAATTCCAGCTCCCACTTGCGTTCCTTATTATCTAACGCACTTCTGCCAGGTGGTAAAACATGCCAGCCGTGTAAGGTGAGACCGTCTTCAGACTTGATCGAAATATCATGAAAATGATCTTCCGGAAGCTGCCAGTCAATAACGGAAAGTGAAACTTCGTGCGTGGGAAAGTAAATCAATTTGCGTTGAATCAATGCCAGCATCAGGCACACTCCAATGTAGAGGAAAGCCAGAAACAGAACATAACGCTTGATCCGTCTGTACTTCGAATCGGGAGGCAAAGCCGAAGTATCTGCTGATGACTGCACAACAGATTCATCGTCTGCATTGGGCGCCTGTTCTTTATCGAGAGATTTCTCGTACTGTAAATCATGATCCAGTTTTGAGTCCCTCACTTGATGCTTGGCCAATGCAACCTCCCTGTTTACGGTATTTGGCAAATGTCGTTGTTTTGTCAATGATATCCCAGGTGAAGCAACAAGGAAAGGTTTTTCGCTACCAGCTCGAAACGCCAGCGAGTGAGCCGAATTCGATTCAAAAAAACTAGCCACGGATGGACACAGATAAAACACGGATGATTCTGAATTAAGGGAAGCTCTATAAGTAGTTTAAAACTCTCCCACATTGTCCTTTGATAAGGAAGAAGAACATGTTTTCCATGCCCCTTCCTCGGGTGCCTTCGGCACTCACACGACCCTGA
>JAESQE010000501.1 GCA_016765335.1 Planctomycetaceae bacterium | reverse complement strand
TCGCTCTGCAACACCCAACACATTCACGGCTCACAGAGCCGTGGCACCCTGCTTTTAGCTGGGACTGGTATTGATGTTCGGGGGGGACCAGGGCCATTACTGGCCCGGCTCGCCTGGTTGGGGTTTTAGTTTAGGTTTTGCCAGCGGGGGTCGTTTGGTTGGGGTGTCATGTTTGTTGCGATGAGCATGGCGTGTTCTTGTTGTCGCATGGCGAGTTGGTCTGGTTCATTCAGGTCGTCGAATCCGCACAGGTGCAGTAAGCCGTGGATTAGGTACAGGGCGATTTCATCCATTGTTTGCCAACCTACGGTTTGGGCGATTTCTTGAGCCATTTCGGCGGAGATTACAATTTCGCCTTCGAGTGGTTGCAGCTGCGATACTTCGGAGAGTTCGCACATCGGGAACGTGATGACGTCGGTGGGGAAATCGTGTTGAAGAAATTCGTTGTTGACGTTGTGGATGGTTTCGTTATCAACAATGACGACGCTGATTTCTGCGTTGGGCATGTTTTGCAGGCTGAGGACTTGTTGAGCGATGTTGAGTAATGTTTGTGAGTCGATTTCAATTGAACTTTGATTGTTGGTGATCTCGATTTGTTGTTGGCTTGGGGAGTTCATAAATCAGACTGTTTTCTGCTCATTTTGTTCGGGGTAAGTGATGCGGCCGTGGTACATGCTGGTGAGAGATTTGATGAGTGATTCTTCGATTTGATGAATTTCACTCAGGCACAGATCGCATTCGTCAAACTGACCATCAAGCAGTCGTTTCATGGTCAGTTTATGGACCAGTTGTTTGATGCGAGCAGGGGTTGGTTCGCTTAACGTTCGGCTGGCGGATTCGACGCAGTCCGCCAGCATCAAAACGCCGGCTTCGCGTGTTTGTGGTTTGCGACCGGGATAACGGAAAGCTGCTTCTTCGACATCGAGTTTTCGTTCAGGGTCGGCTTCTGCTTTTTTATTGGCTGCGTGGTAAAAGTATTCGACCAGCGTGGTGCCATGATGTTGTTCGATAAAATCGATGAGTACCTGCGGCAAGTGGTGTTCGGTCGCTAATTCGACACCATCTTTCACATGACCGATGATAATGAGTGTACTCATCGCAGGAGCCAGGGAATCGTGACGGTTTTTAGCTCCAGCCACACGGTTTTCTATGAAGTACTCTGCTTTGGGGATTTTGCCAACATCGTGGAAGTAAGCTCCGACACGCACGAGTAGTCCATCGGCTCCAATCTTTTTTGCAGCGGCTTCTGCAATTGTCGCCATGGCAATGGAATGGTTGTAAGTTCCTGGAGCCCTGCTGATCAGTTTTTGGAGTAGTGGATGGGATGGGTCACCAATTTCGAGCAGACTGATCCCGGTGACAACACCAAAGATTGATTCAATAAATGGCAGGCTACCCGCCAATATAAATCCTGCAAGCAGGCACCAACCTGCATTCTTTAAACAAGTTTGAAGCAGCACCATGTCCCACCAGTGATTGATACTTGGTGAGGGGTAGATAAGAATTTCCATTCCCCAGGAGACGAACAAAGAAGAAAATGCAGCCAGAAAACCAGCGTAGATAATTGTGGATCTTGATTGGACACGTTTCAATACGATGACAGAGGTTGCAGCTGAGGCGAGCATAATCGTGAATTGAGCAATATCCATGAGTGTTGCCAGGCTAATCATCAAGCTGAGCATGAAAGCTGTTACGATTGCCATCCGCTGGTTGTACGCAACTGACATGACCATTGTGGTTGCCACAACAATAGCAACTTCTGCACGCATCGGATCAAAGGAAATGACACGTCCCAGGGCAGAGGCAAAAACGAGAACAGCTAAGTAGATGATCAGCCGAGTCCAGTTGTTGATGACACGCGGTTCGTTCATTGCCAAAAACCACATGTTTAAAGCCAGCAACGTGCTGATGAGCACGAAGACAATAATCATGCGTGCGACACGTGCTTGCCAGGGAAACTTTTCAAGCGATGCATGATACTCTGCTTCTAAAATCGCAAGCACATTTCTGTCGACAACGCCGTCAGGTGCGATTAGTTCTTCCCCTTGACTGATGAGGTTGTAGACCGGTTGGACTTCGTTTCTGGCCCAACTGTTTGCATTTTTGGTTGCAGCTTGATCGAATTTCAGTGAGGGGCGTACTTGTTGTCGAAGCCAGTGTTCGAGCGGATGTCGAATGGTGACCAACGTTGGATAGTCGCCCCACTGTTGTCCCAGCAGGCCGGCATCATTGAGCAAATCGCTAAGAGTGACCTCTGTTAATTGAACGGAGATCCATTTATTTTTGTTGCTGAGCGGGTTTTCATCGGGTAGCTGCGAATCCTTTTTCTGCACAATGGCCAAAGTCGAATCGATCGCAATTTTTCGATATTTGATCGCGGCTGGGTCAACAACTCCAGTGACAAATATTGGTTCGAGAAAGCGTTGGAATTCATCGATGATGCTCGAAATATGTGTCTCGGATTGCTCGACATCCAGTGGCGTAATAACCTGCTTTAACTGTTGAAAATAGAACTCTACATCGTTTCCTGCTTCGACCGTTAAGCTGTCATTGTCATCTGAGTTCGATAATTCTAGTGGGGTGTGTTGTTCGGATTGCAATCCAAAAGCCTCTTGGACTTCCAGCGAAAGCTCTCGATGATTTCCTGCTTCTGCAATGTGACCAAGGGCCGCCCGAAGTTGATCGGGGATCTGTTTTAATACTTGCGAGTCTTGCACGAAAACGTAAGGGACTTCTCGCATATGCTCTGCGACGGCTCGTTTGGTTTCAAAGTCATCAACAACCTTGAAGTCCATCTTGGCAGAAAGACCATCAGCAAAACGTTCGCCAATACGATGAGTAAATGGAAATGTCCAGCCTTGCAGACCGACAAGGATGGCAATTGCACCGAGTAGGCAAATGAGAAACCGCAGCAGGCGATCGCGTTGATGCTGGTGAGAATACAAGCCATTATTTCCACCGACATGCGAGCGGACGCCGTTCCTGCGTGAAACACGAGATCGTTTGGTGGAGCCGAAAAATTTCATAGAGAATTCAGACTGAAAATACGGAGTGGTATTACGTAATTGAGTTGCGTTTTATTTTTTGTATTTGCCTTGTTCATCGTAGGCTTTGACGATTTCACGAACCAGTCGGTGCCTGACGATATCGCGTCCATCGAGTCGCACTGAAGCTGTACCATCGATTCCTTTTAAGCGTTTCATCGCATCGGTTAAGCCTGAAGTCACATGGGCAGGTAAGTCGTTTTGTGTTTCGTCACCAGTGACAATGATTTTAGAACCTGTTCCCATTCGAGTAAGAAACATTTTCATTTGTGTGATTGTTGTGTTCTGTGCTTCGTCGAGAATCATGAAGGTATCGTTCAGAGTTCGTCCTCGCATGAATGCCAACGGGACAATTTCGATGACATCGTGCTCTATGTAAAGTTGTACCTGCTCATGATCGATCATATCATGTAATGCGTCAAGCAATGGACGTAAAAATGGGTTGACCTTGGCCAGCATGTCTCCTGGAAGAAACCCAAGTTTCTCTCCGGCTTCGACAGCTGGCCTGACCAGAACGATCTTTCGAACGATTTCCTTCTGTAGACAATGCAAGGCCATCGCGACTGCCAGGTAAGTTTTTCCGGAGCCAGCTGGGCCAGCACAGAAAACGAGGTCATTCTCTTCGATTGTTTTCAAGTAACGAGCTTGTCCACGACTACGTGGCTGTTTTGACATCGGAGAACAGGTTTTAATTTTCGGTTCGTTAGATGTTCCACTGGTTTGGTCAGTCGGTTTCGTTTGAGGTTTTTGCTCTAGAAGCAAGTCCTGCGTACTGCCTGAGATTTGAGGTGAAGATTCAATTTCCAATGAATCCTCTGTCCATGTTGCCTCATCTGCCTGGGGGTGATCGGCGATAGTATCTGGTATGTTTTGCGATGTCTGAACCAGAGCAGGCGATTGCTGGAACTTAACTGTAAGGGTTTCTTTGAGAATCCGATTCACTTCGTCAGAGTCTACTGAGAGATTGATTCTTGTGCGAATCTGCATCTGATCGATCACAATGGAGGCTAATTCAACTTCGGAAGGTTCCCCTGTGATCAACATTTTTCCACTGCGAGAAACAATTCGGATCGGAATTGCCTCGACGATCATTTTCAGATGCGCATCATGCACCCCCAGCAACTCCTGAAGCTCATCTGGTGTTGCGATTTCGATTGTTCGTGTGACTTGTCCGTTGATAGTTGTACTCACACTCTTTCTTTCTGCTGGATCAATGTTTTAGAAACCTCTATTAATTCAAAAAGACATTGCCTGGCGGAGGGTAGACATTCTTGTCTGCCTTGAACCGAGGCATGCTCAAATGACACAGACAGGAATGTCTGTGCTCCCTTTGAATTAATAGAGGTTCCCGTTTGTTGAGGTACACAGGCCTGCCCAATCAGCTATCTACTTTACCTTAACAGGGCAGTCTACACCTATTTTTATGTTGCATTATGGATATGTTTGCAATCAACGGCTCCACATTCAAGCTGGCGCGCTGATTGTGCCGATTTTGACGTGTATAGGATTTCTTCTCTAATGTTATCTGCCGAGTGCAAAAGAAGTGTTCTTATGGCCACTCAGGAGGTGCGTGTAATTGATCTGACTGGCTTTAACTCACTGCGCAGTAGTTAGTTATAACATTAGAGGCTTGTTGTTGATGTAAAATTCCAGATTCACTGACTCTTAGAATATAGCGTTAGCAATCCTAAGGTGACATTGTTCCTGACACCTTGAAAACCGAGATATTTACGTTGTGTTTGCTGATTGACACGTTTGATCGTGTGTTTATTGGCTAGGCAAGACACGAAAAATCACTGTTCTTGACATTATAAAATATGGATGTTGGTCGAATGTATCAAAAATTCTTTCAATTAACTCGTCGCGCTTTCTCAGCTGTGCCCGATTCATCGCTGATGCATGTCACTGATGTGGTTGATTCTACGATGCATGCTTTGGAGCAAACTCTCACGCAGGGTGAAGGGATCGGTTTGTTGACTGCGCCTGCGGGAATAGGCAAGACGTTGGTTTGCAAAGCTTTGCGAGATCGCCTGGCGTGCAATTGTTCGATTTGTTCTGGATCTGACCGCGAAGATGCTTCGATTGCTTCCGAGTCACCAGCTGGCCCGATTCCCGTCTTGCTGCTTCAGCCACAGTTTCCAACTCGCAGTTCATTGCTCCAGGCGATTTTATTTGAATTGAATCAGCCTTATGCGCGAATGACGGAACAGGAACTTCGCTTAGAGCTGATTTCTTACGGTCGTGATGTCTCAGAAAAACATCACGGAATAGCAATTATTGTTGATGAGGCTCATTTGCTGGGCGAACATATTCTTGAAGAGCTTCGCGGGTTGACGAACTACATGTATTGTACCGTCCCCATTTTTCGAGTTGTTTTGTCTGGTCAGTTGGCTTTGGAAGAAACTCTGACCAGTCGAGCGATGGAAGCGATCAATCAGCGTCTGGGATGTCATGTGACACTCGAATCACTAAGCAGACAGCAATCTGTAGAATACATCGAAACTCGGATTCAGGCTTGCGGTGCAAAGAGTTCTGATCTCTTCACTGACGAAGCGATTGAATTGATTGTTCGAGCTGCCGATGGTTTGCCTCGTTGTTTGAATCAGCTGTGTGATCATACTTGTTTATTGGCGTCTCTTTCGGGAGATAAACCTGTAAACGGAGATCATGTTCGCGAAGCACTTGACGATTTGATGAAGCTTCCGTTGCACTGGAATGCGTTGCCAGCAAGGTTGGATCCGGTGACCGAACTCAGAGGCTTGAAACAATCTTGTGGAGATTGTGGAAATAGTAACTGTGAATGTAGTCACTCGTCTGAAGAATCTGTTGTTGAGATTTCTTTGCAGTCTGATTCAACTGAAATTAATGAACCAGAGGTTTACGAAACCGAACCGTTGGGAACCGAACAAAGCCACGTCTTTGAAACTTCTACGACGCCAGTACCAGAGACAGTATCAGAGCCAGCCGAAATGTTGACGGAGGCCTCGGACGAAACAGGATCGAATGATGCAAGCGGATCAACAACAGTGTTCGAAATTGGTGGTGACCTGCCAACGCAGCCTGCGACTTCTGCTGTGACGGTATCGAGTGAAACTGAAAAACGTATTGATGAGATTGAGGATGGATTTGAAGAGGTGAAGTTTGAGCAGGGATACACGACCGAAGATTCTGATGTCATAGAATCCGTCAACGATCAGCAAACCGGGGTTTTGGAAATTGGTGCTTCTTCAGAAACGATTGAGCAAATAGTAGAATTGGCAGCCGAAGCCCCTGTTGAAATTGAAAGAGATGTATCACAAGAAATTAACAACGATGAACAAGACGATTTCGACCAACAACAGGTGGGATCAGAAAATACCTGGGAAGAAAATGTGCATGATCGATATGCTGTATTAGATGCACAGCGATTAGGACAGGTCATGGAAGTTGCGAGTACTGCACCAGATTTTATCGAGGGCGAGTTTGAGGTTCCATCGAGTACTGAAGAAGAATTTCCTGGACAAATCGTAGAGTTTGTAGCCGAAAAGGAAATGGAAAATGAAGAAGAATTAGAGCATCGGATTGGGCAGTCCATTCTGGATTTAACGACCGAGCTTTCAGCTGCTATCAGTGGAGTTGATGGCGATATCATTCCTAACCCTGAAGATGTGATTGTTACCGCAAGTGAAAGCCTTCTTGAGAGTGAAGTTGAATACGATGTGATAGAGCCTGAAACTGAATCAGATAGCGAGTATAGCCGTCTTCATCGCGAACTTCGTAAGCGTGATCAAGAACTGGAATAGGCGTTAGGTATTACTAGATAGGCTTTAGGGATTCTGCTTGTGCTGTCTTTGAATGAAATGGGAGCCGGCTTTGCTGAGGTGCCCTGGAGTGTTTGCTACATAGTGTGTTTGCTACGCAGTGGGATT
>JAESQE010000500.1 GCA_016765335.1 Planctomycetaceae bacterium | reverse complement strand
CAGGAAGTCTGACTGGACCGTTTTCGTGTTTGTTCGGTTATCAACGCGAACAACAAAAACGTATTCCTGGTCTGCTCCCCAGACAGTGCCAATCCCTTCATTATCAATTTCACGGAAAACTTTCTCCATGAAATCGGTGTTGACCCCACCTGTAATTTGGGAAATCTGAGTAATCCTTGGAGGTGGTGGTGAACCAAAGGGGTCTCGATTCGGAGCAGCCGAACTAGACATCCATGAGAATGGCCCTGTGTAGATGACGGTTAGTGATGGCGAGCTATCTTTTCCTGTTTCGAACTGTCCTTCAAGGGCTTCTCCCCAAGTTTTGTCAGATGTTTTGACGATCTTTGCGACTTCGTCAGCGCGTTTTAACGCCAATTTTCGAGCCTCTTGGGTTTTCCAGAATTCTGCAACCTGTTCTTTGACTCCTGCCTCATCCCAATCGGGAACATGAGATCGTTTGTAGTCAATCTGCCAATGCACGAACCGACTTCCGGTGCTGGAATCTTCTGCTTCAAAAATGTGGTATCGCTGACGTTCCAAAGAATCGACATCACGAACACCAAAGTGCTGCTGTTCGACGGTTCTTAAATTGCTTCGATTAAACATATCAACTGATGGCTCTGTAGAACTTCCGATTGGGAAGTCTTCGGATTCGACTAGCTCGTTTCGGGACAGAAAAGGTGTCTGAACATATCGCATTTGATGTTCACCGGCAAACTTTTCGGCCTCTTTCTGGATCAGCTTAACAGCCAGTCCTTTTTTCACTTCATCTGCTGCGACTGCATAGGCCGAGTTCAGCTTCAGCATATGACCACGAGCATTAGTAGCCAGTTGATCCATTTTCTCCCGCACCTTGGTGTCAAGAATCTGAGCACGAATCGCTTCTTTCAAAGCTTCATCAAGTGGCTTGAATTCAGGCAAAGGCTCCGCAGGAGCAGGTGGCAATACCAGCTTTTCTTTCGGAGGGGCAGGAGTTTTTTTATTGGTGTCTTTTGGGTCCCCGGCTGTTTTTTTGTCCGTAGCCGTTTTTTTGTCTGTTGCAGGAGGAGTTTTTTCAGCTGGTTTAGGCTTCTCCGATGGCTTCGTCTCTGGTTTTGCAGGAGTGGATGGATCTGCTTTTTCCGGCTCGGTTGGCGACGATTTTTCTTTTTTAGGTTCTTCATCCTTAATGCTGGCAAATGCTGCTCCTAGTGGACTGCGTTCTACTGAAGACTGCTTTTGAGTCTCCTTGGCAGGTTCCGCAGGCTCTGGTTTTTCAGTAGCAGGAGCAGGTTTTTCAGCAGGTGCTTCTGGTTTCGGTTTTTCTTCTACCGCAGGCTTTTTAGGAGCCTCTGGTTTCTTAGCTTCTGGCTTAGTTGCCTCTTTTCCCTTTTCAGCAGGCTCCTTCTTTTCAGGAGTCTTGCCAGGAAGTATCAAGGCAGGGCCGGGAGGTACCGTTGAACCATCTGTCTTAAGGTCTTTCACGGGAGGCAGTCCATCGCTTGGCATTACTGGTAATTCGGGAGCGACAGAATTTCGATATCTCTCTTTATTTTCCTTGTAGTACGCCTCCACATCAGCGTCAGTAATTTCTGGAATCTCTTTTTCGATTGTATCGTAATCAATTTCAAGATAGGCCAGGCTAATCCGACCAGGCTGGCGAAACCCAGGTGACCCTGGGGCAGTTTGATTCGGGAAGTTTTCTTTGTTTTCGCTGAATAACGCCAGTAACTCTTCGTCACTGCCATCGCTGGCTTCAGAAAGAAATGATTCAACCGTGATGGGCACGACGGCCAGCTCCTGCTGAACATTCATTTTCTGATAAGCATCCCAGTAATCTTCCGGTGTTGCCAGCAATTGAGGCATGAGCATCAATCGCATTTGCTTGGCAATCATATATTCCCGCAGCAAATCGAAGAGTTCGTCATCACTCATCTGCATTTGCTGGAGGATATCTTTGTAATCGCCGGGTGCCAATTTTTCAAAACTGACATTCCCAATTAATCTGGTGACTTGCGTATCAGTCACGTCGAGGTTGATTTTTTTTGCTTCGCGAATCATCAGCAAATGCATCAATGCTTCAGCACTTTGGTCTCCGCCGATACCAAACATGTATTGTCGCAAGACGTAGTCAACATATTGCGGAGGGAGGTTCGCCATATCGCCATTGGCAGCCTGAAATGCTTGGTATAAGAACTGGTCAGCAACCTGACGACGCTCAACAACTTGCACAAGATCTTGCTCGGACACAGCGCCAAAAGAGGTTTTTACCACAGCTTGTGAGCCGCTTGAAATTTGGAAGTTAGTGCCTATGTACCAGCCGCCGGCTGCTCCAACAAGCAGTAAAGCCCAAGTGTATTGTTCGATTACAGTGCGTTCGTGATGAACATGCTCATCTTTTTTCCGACCGGAAATCAACCACCAGACAAGCCCAACGCCTACCATCGCCCCAAAAACAGGTGGGAATGCACCCATGTTTTGAGTCAAAGAATCGAGGACCACAAAAGCAAACATGGCCAAACCGGTAAGAGCAACCATGAGCACCTTCTGGTGCTTGCGAAATATCGCAAACGGTGACTTCATCTTATTTCGTCCTTCCGCTCAGTACTCAATTGATAGAGTATGAGGTTTCAAAAATCCGTGATCGTTATTATCCTTGGAATTTCCACCTGAATTCCGATGCAGGACTGTAGTCCAAGTACCATATTGCCGACAAGCGTACCTTCCCCTAAAAAACGTATTCTTGAGATTAACTCTTGACATCATAGCTACTGATCACGTACCCCTTGTGGGCAATGAAGGCCGTTTTGACGTGGAAATCATCTCTTGTCAGCACGTTTTTCATAAAGTCGTGACTATATTACACATTATTACAAATTGATTTTAGATAATTCAAATTTCTCTGAAATTAGAGCCGGAGCAGGGGAATGTCTTTGCTCGTCTTGTTTTTATTCGTGGTTCTCTAAAGAGATCTGCCCAAAAAAACGAACCTTAGAATATACAACAGCGTTTAATAACAGCGGCTTATTAGTGGTCCCTGTTCACATAATTGAAATAAATAACCGGAAGACCGACTTGCCATGGTGGCGACAAAATTTAAACACAAAGCTCTTGTTATTGTGGAATCCCCTGCAAAAGCAAAAAAAATTGGACAGTTTTTGGGCAAAGACTACATCGTGCGTGCCAGCGTGGGGCACGTTCGCGATCTTCCTGCCAAAGCTGCCCAAATCCCAGCAGCCGTTAAAAAAGAGAGCTGGGCGACTCTGGGAGTCAACGTCGATAGCAACTTCGAACCACTGTATGTGATTCCGCCAGAGAAGAAAAAGCTCATCAAAGAGCTTAAAGGCTTCCTGAAAGACTCCAAAGAATTAATCATCGCGACAGACGAAGACCGCGAAGGGGAATCGATCGGCTGGCACCTTGTGCAACTGCTTAGCCCAGATGTTAACGTCAAACGCATGGTTTTCTCAGAGATCACCAAATCTGCCATCCTGAGTGCTTTGGAAGATACCCGAACCATCAACGAGGAAATGGTCGAAGCTCAGGAAACTCGCAGAGTTCTGGATAGGCTTTACGGGTATACCCTGAGCCCGTTGCTGTGGAAAAAGATCGCCCGTGGACTTTCTGCTGGTCGAGTACAATCGGTTGCTGTCAGACTGCTCGTTCTTAAAGAGCTTGAGCGACTCGCGTTTAAATCGGGTTCGTACTGGGATTTAAAAGCGGAACTCAAAAAGGATCAGGGGACTGTTTTTGAAGCCACGTTGCACAGCATGGGCGACAAACGGCTGGCAACCGGTAAAGATTTCGACGAAAATACAGGAAAATTAAAGCCTGGTCTTGATGTTATGCTTTTGGATCAGCAACAAGCTGAAAGTTTGCAAGCCCGCTTAAAGACAACTCCCTGGGTTGTTTCTGATGTCGAAGAACGGCTTTCAAAACGGAATCCACCTGCTCCGTTTAT
>JAESQE010000499.1 GCA_016765335.1 Planctomycetaceae bacterium | reverse complement strand
CGTTGAATCACTCAACAACGACAAACCTTATGACCGGTTTGTGATGGAGCAACTTGCTGGTGACGAGTTACCTGATCGATCTGAAAAGACAATCATTGCGACCGGATTCCTGCGTCTGGGAACCTGGAATGATGAACCCAACGACCCTCAGGAGTATCAGTACGAACGCTTGGAAGACATGGTGCACGTCACCAGCAGTGCCTTCCTGGGAATGACAGTAAAATGCGCACGTTGCCACGATCATAAGTTTGATCCGATCGAGCAAAAAGATTACTACCGAATGGCTACTGCATTCTGGGCCGGATTTATTTCTCCGGGAAGTGGTAAACAACTGGGCGGGCCAGATGCAGAACAACTGGGTTACGATGTCTTCGGCTGGACGGACCGTTCTCGGGAACCAGCACCGCTGCATCTGTTGATCAAAGGAGAACCGAAGCATCCGGGAGAGATCATTGAGCCAGCACAACTTTCGATGATCACCAATTTGAAGCAGACTGTTTTGCCTCCTGAAGAAGGATCTGCAACGACTCAACGACGATTCCAACTTGCCCAGTGGATTACGAATCCAGAAAATCCGCTTACTGCCAGAATTCTGGTTAATCGCCTTTGGCAAAACCACTTTGGTTACGGCTTGGTTCGCACGCCGAACAACTTTGGTTTTACTGGCGATCAACCGACTCATCCCGAACTACTCGACTGGCTGGCAGGTGAACTTGTTCAAGGAGGATGGAAAACAAAGCGATTACACAAAATGATTCTTATGTCGCAAACATACCAACAAGCATCGATTCATCCTCGTCATCAGGAATATAGCGATCGTGATTTTGAAAACAGAATGCTTTGGCGATTTCATCGACGAAGACTCGATTCCGATGCTCTTCGAGATGCCATGTTAGCTGTCAGTGGAAATCTTGATTTAAAATCTGGTGGCCCAAGTTTCAAGCCATCCATCGTCCCAGCAGCTTTAGAAGGACTTTCTAAAAAGGGGAATGCCTGGACAGCTTCTGCTATCGAAGAACAAAACCGACGCAGTATTTACATTTTCACTCAACGCTCACTGCTCGTACCATTGATGACAGTGTTCGATTTTCCTGATACAACATTACCGTGTGGCAAACGCAACTCCACAACAGTTGCACCGCAGGCTTTGGCATTGATGAATAACAGTTTTGTGCATCTTCAAAGTACTGCTTTAGCTGCCAGGGTAACAAAACAAGCAGGCGATTCTCCAACCGAACAGGTTCAGGTTGCCTGGCAATTAACACTGGGGCGTTTGCCGAGTGTCACGGAATCGAAAAATTCAATTCGGCACATCAAGACTCAAACTCGCCATTTTTCCGCAGACAACATAACAACTGACTCTGCCCAGCAGCTTGCCCTGACATCTCTTTGCCATGTGTTACTTAATTCGAATGAGTTTATTTATATCGATTGATAGTCGCAGCTTCCAATGTCATTCCTGAATCCCTCAATTATCATTTTATATATCGCGAGAATATCATGTCACAGTTTCCTTGTGGCTTAACACGGCGAGAACTTGTCTGGGAAATGGGAGCAGGCTTTGCCGGTGTTGCGTTGGCGGGTCTACTGGCAGGTGATGGATACGGTGCAAAATCAGCAAATGCAGCTGATCTTCAAAAAGTGAAAGGCCCATTAGCTCCCCGTCAACCGCACTTTCAAGCAAAAGCAAAAAGTGTCATCTTTTTGATGATGAATGGTGCACCGAGCCAGGTCGATACTTTCGATTATAAACCCGAACTTGAAAAACATGCCGGGAAAGCACTTCCTGCTGATAAGAAATTCATCAACTCGGGCGGTCGAAAAGTTGGGTATCTTACACCTTCATTTCGAAAGTTTCGACCGGGTGGTGAAAGTGGCTTGTTGATCTCTGATTTCTTCCCTCATGTCAGAAAACATGCCGATAAGTTGGCAGTGATCCGATCTTGTCACACCGACAGTCACGCGCACGGATCGGCGTTAGTTGCAATGAACACCGGGAAAACATTTATCGGTCGCCCTTCACTTGGTTCATGGGCAACCTACGGCCTGGGCACCGAAAACCAGAGTTTACCTGGTTACGTTGTTATTCTTGATAAACGCGGAGGCCCGATCAGTGGGCAACCGAACTGGTCAAGCGGCTTCATGCCAGGTGGTTATCAAGGGACTCTATTTCGACCAGTGGGTGACCCGATTCTTGACTTGCGAGGTCCGGCTCATATCAACCGCGATGCGCAGCGGAATCAACTGGACCTTTTAGCAAAGCTCAATGAAGAACATCTTAATCAACGGCCCGGCGGGCACGATTTAGCAGCCCGTATCAACAGTTACGAACTGGCCTATCGCATGCAAGCCGAAGCTCCTGAAGCGGTCGATTTATCGAAGGAATCAAAACAGACACTTGATGATTATGGTGTGGGCACAAAGCCAACGGATGAATTTGGGCGTAACTGTCTGGTCGCAAGGCGTCTTGTCGAACGTGGCGTCCGCTTTGTCCAACTTTATTCCGGCGGAGGACATCTGGAAGATACCTGGGATGCTCACAAAAGTATTGAATCTAATCATGGATTACATGCCGCGGAGGTCGATCAACCGATTGGTGCACTACTTGCAGATTTGGAACAGCGTGGCTTGTTGGACAACACGCTTGTTGTCTGGGGTGGTGAATTTGGACGCATGCCTTTTAGTGAAGGCAAAGGGGCACCGGGCCGCAATCATAACCCTTACGGTTTTTCGATGTGGATGGCTGGAGGCGATGTCAAAGGTGGTATGTCGCATGGCGAAACGGATGAACTCGGATTCGAAGCTGTTGTCGATAAAGCACATCTGCACGATATCCACGCAACAATACTTCATCTACTGGGATTAAATCACGAAACGCTGAGTTGGTTTCACCAAGGACGACAAGAATCACTCACCGATGTCGGCGGAAATGTGATCCATCCCATTATTACGTAGACTGCGTGATCAATTGTGCAATCCCGTAATTCATGAATAACAAGCTGGGAGTAATTGCTATTCTCAACAACACAGGAGTCGTTACACTATGTTAAGGGAACCTCTAAGACTGCAACATGATCTGCCTTGAACTTCCGAAGGAGTGACAACCACCGTGACATCGAATTCAAAAGATGTAGAATTGATCGATACGCACGGTCAACTCCCCCCTTTATGGTCACGGAAAGTTACGTTTTTTGCAAATTTACTGTCTCTGTTTTTTGGCAACGAAGAACAAACGCAAGCATTAAAGGATATTGTCGGGGAAATTGATTCCTATGGCGGGCGTTTGATCCCCATCCTCAATTTGCTTTATCGTAGTGACGACAATCTACTAATTCTGGAACGTGAACCAGATGAAACTCTGTGTCGATACTTGAGAGACGATTTGGGATTATCACTACCTCGTATCCAAGTGATGCAGCACAGTGAGTATGTGAAACTAGGGATGCAACTCGCCTCGAAGCAGAAACCCCAGACATCGCCTCTACTCGAAGCATTGTCAAATCATGGGTCCGAATGGCTTGATGGCTATGTGACCGACGAAGTGCTGGCGAGAATTGCCAAGCAGCTTGGTTGCCAAACGATCACTTCAACAGCATCGAGCCGGGATGGAAACAATAAACTCTTGCTCCACCAGCATCAGGTCGAACAAGGTCTGCCTGCTTTTGAAACCGTGCTAGCAGAATGCTCCGTAGATATTCCAGACTGCATCAAAGAATTAGCCGGGCGTGGTTACCGTTCTGCGGTTTTACGATCTCAAATAGGTGCCTCCGGAATTGGGATGCTTCGTATTCGCGATCTCAATAAACCTGAAACTCACCCAGATGTCCCCGATTACTTTTTCCACGAAGGCCCCTGCCTGGTTCAAGGTTGGCTCGAACCAGGCATTCATGAAATCATAAATATTCGAAGCCCAAGCACGCAATTATTTCTCGATGACGATAATGTCTACGTCTACGACATGACCGAGCAACTCCTTAGCCCCGAAAGCATTCATCAGGGAAACGAGTCGCCTCCCCCTTACTTGGAGAAGTTCCCAGATCTTCGAGAGGAAACAATCAGACAAGCAAACATCGTCGGCAAATGGTTACATCAAACCGGGTATCGAGGGACTGCAAGTATCGATTGGCTTGTCGTCGAAAAAAACGGGAAACCGACACTCGATGTCTACGTCTGCGAGATCAATGCCCGCGTCACCGGTGCAACTTATCCATCGTTACTGTCAAGACACTTTTTCCCAACAGGAGCTTGGCTGCTTCGGAATTTACGTTTGAGCCGCCCGATTACTTCAACCGACTTACTACAGATGTTCGAAAAGCCCAAGCACCTGTTTCATCCAGATCAACGCACGGGGATTATCCCTTTGAATCTGAATTTTGGAACTGACAACCTGGTTCACAAGGGACAGTTCTTGTGTATTGGTGAAACAACCGAACAATGCTACGACTTCCTGAATTTGGCAGAACGAGATCTTCCGATTCAATGGAATACTGATCGAGACTAGCAGCTAGTCATTCCTCAATCCACAAACGTATCATCGAATCATCTGGAAACACTTACCCATGACGAACAACGAGGATCTAAAATCACGATTGATTGCATTGACTCGCGATTTAACAATGATCCCCAGCACGGAATCTCGTCCACAGGAGCGGAAACGTTGTTTTGAGTTACTGCATCATCATATTGATCAACTCCCCAGTATTCAAATCGATTATTACGACTGCAACGAGCACCGTTCAATGGTCGTGCGACCTCAAGGGGTTGAAGCTCCTGAAATTCTACTTTGTGGACACCTGGATGTAATCGAACACTCACAGCCCAACTGTTATCATTCCAAAATTGAACAGGGGCGAATATACGGCCCGGGCAGTGGTGATATGAAAGGGCAAATTGCAATTCTCATTGAGTTGTTACGCACCTTACATACTCAACAGCCAGGCATCTCTCTCGGTTTAGCATTAACCTCGGATGAAGAACGTGGTGGAGCTGACGGTATTCGGTACTTGTGTGAAGATGTCGGCTTACGCTGCGGCACAGCCATTATTCCGGATGGAGGATCTTTGAATGATGTCACGACCGAAGAAAAAGGAGTCATCCACGTTCGAGTCAGCCACTTGGGGCACGAATCGCATGGTGCGAGGCCATGGCTGGGAAAAAATGCTCTCGAAATGTTGATCGAACGCTTGATGCTGCTCAAAAAACACTTCTATCAATGGTGGCCCACCCAGCCGGTCGAAGAGCAGATTAATCACTGGTTTTCGACTTGCTGTATCACAATGTGTAATACCGAAAACACAACTCCGAACAGAATTCCAGATCAAGCATCTGCTATTTTAGACATCCGCTTTATTCCACCCCATTCGGTAAACAGCATGCTGGCAGAAATTACTACAATCTTAGGGCCGGACTGTATTGTCAATCCATTAATGACGGCTGAACCAACCAACTTAGAACCCGATCCTCTGTTTTGTGAAGTCACTACGAACATAACAAACCAGCCGGTTAAGCTGGTAAAAGCCTCGGGGGGAAGTGACGGTCGATTCTTTCGTCAGTACGGAATCCCAGTCAATCTCTCTCGCCCATTAGTAGGCAACTTACACGCTATCGACGAATGGATCGACATCAACTCCATGATCACCTACTACGAAATCTGTGAAGCTTACATCAAACAGAAGCTGGAAAGATAAAGTGAAGATTCAAGTTGAACTATTTTACTAAGACTACCCGAATGATGGCACTGTTTGTCTAATGAGAGCCTCTATTAATTCAAACAAAGATTGCATGTTGGAGGATAGACATTTTTGTCTGTCTTAAATGAAGGCATGCTCAAACGAAACAGACAGGAATGTCTATCCTCCATTTGAATTAATAGAGGTTCCCTAATGCCTTCTATTGGCAACAGATTATGAATCTCCTGTGACAGGCACATTATCATGCAAGCGAAACTTTTTATTGGTGGTCGGTGGCTAGGCAGTTGTCAACTGGATTTAATCACTAACAAATACACCGGCGAAGTTATCGGTGAAATCCCGAAGGCTACTCCGGATGAAGTGGAAGCTGCCATTGCAGCTGCTGATCAGGCTGCTCCAGTGATGGCTGATTTACCAGCATATCAGAGAGCTAAAATCCTGCTTAAGACAGCCCAGATATTAAGCAGTAATCAAGAGGAAGTCGCAAACCTGATTGCATTAGAAGCTGGCAAGGCAATCGTATTTGCTCGTGCAGAGGTTGACCGTGCGGTCTGTGCGTTGACCATTGCATCGGAAGAAGCCAAAAGGATTGGCGGTGAAGTTGTCCCCTTGGATGCAGTACCTGCTGGCGAGGGATTCTTTGGTATGTGGCAGCGGCGACCAATCGGTATTGTTGGTGCAATCACGCCTTTTAATTTTCCACTTAATCTTGTCGTCCACAAGTTGGCCCCTGCGATTGCAGCAGGCAACACCGTGGTACTTAAACCGGCGGAACAAACACCGCTGACAGCTGTCAAATTGTGTGAATATTTCGCTGAAGCAGGTTTACCGGATGGAGCGATCAATTTGGTGCATGGCGATGGACCGACCGTGGGATCGCAAATTGTTACTGATCCTCGCGTACGGAAGATATCGTTCACTGGAAGCCGAGCCGTTGGGCAGGAAATCATCAGTCGAGCTGGCGTAAAAAAAGTTACGCTAGAACTCGGCAATACTTCGCCTGTGGTAGTTGCCCGTGATGCTAATCTTGACCTGGTTGCAAATCGATGTGCCTTTGGCGCATTTTACTATTCAGGACAAGTCTGCATTTCGACTCAACGGATATATGCCGAGAAGGCAATTATGGAGACGCTTAAAGAAAAACTCATCAAGGAAACCGAATCACTCAAAGTAGGCAACCCGCTCGACGAACAAGTAACGGTAGGCCCGATGATTCATGAAGATGAAGCCAAACGTGTGCAGAACTGTGTCGAACAAGCTGTGAGCGACGGTGCAAGAATTTTAACCGGCGGACAACGTAAAAATGCAACCTATTGGCCCACGGTTCTGGATAACGTGAATGGCTCAATGGATGTTGTCTCTAAAGAAATCTTTGGCCCAGTGGTTTCTCTCATCGAAACAGAAAGCTTTGAA
Organism: Planctomycetaceae bacterium; assembly: GCA_016765335.1. Lineage (GTDB taxonomy): Bacteria > Planctomycetota > Planctomycetia > Planctomycetales > Planctomycetaceae > Rubinisphaera. The sequence continues at coordinate 737 of JAESQE010000499.1, read as the reverse complement.
GAATCGTTAGCCCTGGCTGATGCGACCCAATACGGTCTGCAAGCTTCGATATTTACCAAAGATATTGATCAAATGTTTCAAGCGATCAAAAGACTCGACTTTGGCGGAATCGTCGTTAACGAAATTCCTGCATTCCGTGCTGACCATATGCCGTATGGTGGCAATCGACAAAGCGGACTGGGACGCGAGGGCATTCGTTTCGCCATTGAAGAAATGACGAACATTCAAATGATCTCCATCAAACTAGGGACATCCTCTTAATATCCTTTAGTGCCTGTATATTCCCAACAATATCAAAGAAAATCACTGCGATGAAAAAAGTTCTTATTCTATGTACTGGAAATTCATGCCGAAGCCAAATGGCTGAAGGCATTTGGAGAACTTTGGGCCAGGGGGAATGGGAATCTGCATCGGCTGGTTCGCGTCCTTCAGGATATGTGCACCCGTTTGCCGTGAAAGCCATGCATCAGCGTGAAATCGATATCACAAATGGCTTAAGCAAATCGGTGGACCAATTCGCAGGGCAAAGCTTCGATGTTGTAGTCACTGTGTGTAACAATGCTCGTGAAGACTGTCCGGTTTTTCCAAACGCAGCCCAAACTTTGCACTGGCCTTTCGATGATCCCGCAGATGCTACCGGGACAGATGACGAACAACTGATAACCTTCATTCGCGTTCGTAATGAAATTGAAGAGCGTATTGCCAAGTTCTTAAATCATGGAGCATAACGCAATCAT
>JAESQE010000498.1 GCA_016765335.1 Planctomycetaceae bacterium | reverse complement strand
CAGGTCAAGACCTGCTCGTTGTGGACGCACTCAGGGTGCAGCCCCTCAGAGGCGTCCACGATCGCTTGCTCCTGAAACTCCTGCTGCCGAGGAAGCTCCTGCTACTGAGGAAACTCCTATTGCTGAGGAAGAATCGGATTCTTCGGAAGAAACAACCAAGGAGTAATCGCGAATACGACTGCTCTGGAGAAATGACATTAAAAAAAAGCCCGGCACCAATGCCGGGCTTTTTTTCTTGTTCGATTCCAACAGACTCTCGAAGCATTCGTGCAAGCCACCAGGGCCATCACAGCCCGGTTCGCCTTGATCATAAATCAGACTGTAGGCCGAAACAAGCACAGCGAAGTTCAGGCAGTTGTTTAGTCTTCATGCCGGAACATCGTAAAAACTTGTTTCGGCCTACACAGCTTCCATTCGTAAGCAGTACCTGCAATGCTGTCTTCAGGTCGCCTGTTTTTTGTTATTGCGTTACCACCCCAGACATTAGACAGGCTGCCCAAAAATACCAGGGTTGTCTGTGTTGCGCAGCAACCCGAGGAATTGACCAAGAAGTTGGGATAAACATGAATAGTGCATCCCACTCCAATCGAACATGCTCACCCTGCTTCGTGATGCGAGCATCGCACCCGGCATCTTCTCCGGCATCTTTTCAAAGTGGACACCGTATTGCTGGGTTACGTAAAAACCTCAGATGTCTACACCGCTTTCTCAACAGTATCATCGCCAGCAGAAATCCACCGAACAGGGATGCTGAAGCCTGCTTTAAACCAAACAACCAGAACTCCCACAAAAACGTTTTGAATGATTTCATGGGAAGTCCTGGTTTGTATTGGGCAATCGTGCTGAAATTATCAAAAACTATCGACGAGCGTTTTCGTACTTCATCGGTAGCCAGGCACCGTTTTGGTTACTACTGGCGACACACTGCTGGATGAAGTACATCCCCTCTGCCCCGTCGTAAACGTTCGGATAAATGGTATCTTTCTTTTCGAACGTTTCGCCTTGGTTACGTTTAATCATATCGTCGTAAGCAAACCGATAAACATTGGCGAACGCTTCGAAGAATGCTTCGGGATGACCAGCAGGCAGCCTGCATGCGGAAGCTCCCAGTTCGTTCATGAACGGTGCATTCGGATCGCGAGTATAAATTTGGTGCGGCTTACCATTTTCACGAACAATCATTTCGTTCGGATTCTCCTGTCGCCAGGAAAGTGCCCCTTTCGTGCCATCCACTTCGATAAACAAATCGTTCTCACGACCGTGCGAAATCTGACTGGCAGTGACTGTCATCAAGCCGCCGTTTTCTAAACGAATAACTGTATGACCATAATCGTCCAACGCGCGACCTTCTTCGAAAATCCGCAAGTGACAAGAAAGTTCTTCTGGCAACATGCCGGTCATGTATCGTCCCAGGTTATAAGCATGAGTTCCGATATCGCCATAGCAACCAGCTGCTCCCGACTTATTCGGGTCAGACCGCCAAGCGGCTTGTTTCTGACCAGTCTCTTCCAACCGAGTTCGTAGCCAACCCTGCATATAATTGGAACGGATCGCCTGGATCTCTCCCAGTTCTCCAGAAAGAATCATTTCACGTGCCTGACGCACCAAAGGGTAGCCCGTGTAATTATGCGAGACAGCAAAAACTGCTCCCGATTTTTCAACAGCCTGAACCAACTCTTCAGCCTGAGGAAAATCGAACGTCATCGGCTTATCGCAAATCACATTGAATCCAGATTCCAAAGCTGCTTTTGCAATTTCAAAATGTGTAAAGTTAGGGGTCGCAATGCTGACAAAATCAATCCGTTGATCTTCAGGAAGTGCAGCTTCGGTTTCAAACATTTCTGCATAACTACCATAGGCTCGATCCGGTTTAATATCGTAAGCCCCAGCCGATGCCTTTGCTTTTTCTGCATTCGATGAAAGAGCTCCTGCGACCAAACCCGCCCGATTATCCAGAACGGCAGCTGTTGCATGCACGCGACCAATGAAAGACCCCTGTCCTCCACCAGCTAAAGCCATGCGTAGTTTACGATTCAATGGTCCGTTTGTCGTTTCCATAGTTATCTCTCAACCTCTGTTAAGGCAGCTCCAGAAAATTTATAGTTTCAGCAATAGTCATCAGTAGGATATCTCCCCCTGAAAATGATCTCAAGCGTAACGGGATCGATTCCAACCAGAACATTTCACTTTAGGTAAACATGGTTGAGATTACTGCACATGAAGTCTGGGCACACTCGAATCACTTACCTGCTAAAAGCAATTCCGCACTGGCGAGCTGCATTAATGGCCTTGATTAGGCACTAGCCTCTTGACATAATATCACGTACAATATCTGTTGATATAACACTGGCTTAGAGAAAGCTAATTTTCCAGAGGATCGAAATTCACCCCGCAGGAGCATAAAAAAGATGGCTACAAAGAACACAAGAATGGTCTGGTTCACGTGCGGAGTTTTAGGGGGCCTGATGGTTTCCTATTTCTGGCCACACGAAATGGCATTTGCAGATACCGACCGAGATGCTGGCGGCTCAAAGTTTGCTGTGGTCACTGTTAACACGGGCGTGACAACAGGGGATGCCATTTTTGTTCTGGATTTCTTAACCGGTCGCCTGTACGGGGCTGCATTAAATGCTCAGACTGGAAAATTTAACCAATTTTACGCCAGAAATATCATGAATGACTTCAAGCTGAGCCCCGATGCAAAACCGCGTTTCGTCGTGACTTCCGCCAGACTCAATATTTCAGCCCGAGGTGCGAGAAAACAACCAGCCACACATGGTTTAGTTATTTCAGAACTGAATTCTGGAATGGTCATGACCTATGCCTTTCCGTTCTCACTTGACCCACGAAATGAGGCAATCGAAACTCTGACTCCTGTCGATGGATTCCAGTTCCGCCAAGGAGTTCAGTAATCTGCTGATACGCATTCGGTAAGTCCTTGTCAGCACAAGGCCACGAACGATGACTTCTCGCTAGTTTTAATTGGGATTGGTACGAGCAATCAAAAAAACATCCCGGCCTTCAAGAGGCCGGGATGTTTGCGTTTAAGCACAAACCAGAGATGTTTTCACTGCAAGAAACAGACACGATTCAACTCGCAAGCAAATACGCGAATGCGTATCAAACCCGTTGGCAAATGACAACTTGAGTCTTCCCAGCCACGCGAGCGTAAACCAGCGTGATCGATTTCTCGCCTTTCAAGGGAAGTGATCTCCGTAGCTTTTCAATATCAACTGGAACGTGCCTGCACTTAATCTCAACAGTTCCGATATTATGTTCTCGCAAATATTTCCGGAGCTGTCTCTCGTTACGATTCAACACATCGACCACTTGAAATCCGGTGACAAAGGGAGATTCAATCAGTTCATCACAAGTCAAATATTCCTCGGCGTCATCCAGACGAGCTATTGAGTTTTGCTCAGCAAACAAATTGACCAGCCCCGAGCGAACCAAGGATGGATCTGGATCATAAAAATAACTTTGTATCGATCCCATTTCAGGCCAGGCAGAAAGTGGGTCTCCTGCAATCGTTTCTCCCGAAGGTAAAACCGTTGCCCGCCAAAGCCCTGGCTGTGCAAGTTCTCCACACCAAATATTTGCAGCTTTGCACTCTCCCCGTAAGCTCAAAAGTTCCGCTTCACAATCCGGAAACTTACCTCCAAAGTTACTTGCCGGACTTAATTTAATCATACCAGCTTTGCAATCTTCTACCATTTGTTGCAAACGTGACAAGTCTGGTTGAATCTGCTCCAATCGTAAATGACGGCGACCGGTTACATCTCGCTGATCAGGATCGATATGAATCACTTTCCCTGTCACATCGAGTTGATTGACATCCTGATGATGAAAAGTGATTTTATCAGCCACCTGATAAACCTCCGCATTCCACGAGGCGAGCTGTAATATGACCGCATCGAGATCACAAGCATGAACCAGACAATTTTGCGCCAACGCAATCGCATCTCCCCCCATACCAGAACACAAATCCCAAACGGGTGAACCGTATTCAGCAAATCGCTTGGTTTTGTGTGCCGCGACCTGCTCAGAAGTCGCCTGTTCTAAAGCCTGCCTGGTCAACCAAAGTTGATCTGCACGAGAGAACTTCGCCGGTGCCCGCGACCTGTTCAACACAAGTTCCAATCCCAGGCGAACCAGATCAGCAGGATATTTCTTGCGTAATTGTTTTTGAATATGCAGATCTGATCCGGTTGCAGATTTAATCTCTGCCAGTAAATCAGGTGAGCGTCGCAAGAGTTGCCAAAGTTCTAAATCATTCAATGAATCATATCCTGGCCGGCTGAACCGGATCATAAAAAGGAAATATAAGCGTTCGAGTAATGTAGGATGGGTGGTTCTGTCGGCGAATTGGTGTCCGTATTATTGGACTTCAAATCCGACAGGTTCACCCATCTTTGTAGTATCGTGGAATCACAAGGCACATGAAGATGGGTGCAAGCACACCATCCTACTTGGACATTGGAAAACATACTTAAAGGAACCTCTGAAAATTGTTCTCCCCCTTACCAAGGGGAGTTAGAGAGGGTTTTTAAGAAGCTCTGGAATTCAATTATTAAAGATTCTCATTTTATGTCCAGTGTAGTAGTCCGGATGAAGGTTCGAAACCCAGTCATCAATGCTCGTATTTAGTTATTTCCAGAACGCAAATGTGAAATCGCAGTCGTAATTCTTTTTGTGAATGCCTCGATATGCAGGGGTGTCAGATCCAAATCGACAACACGAGGCGTTTCTGATAATTGCACAATTCGGATTGAACGAGGAAATTCCGAAGTTAGTTCTTTAATTGCCAGCGCGTACAATGTCATCTGCAAACCATATTTGGCAATCACACCCTCAGCAGAGGTTGGCAACGCCCCTGTTTTGTAGTCAATCAATCCCCAGCGATCTTCTGAATCCTGAACCAGGCAATCAACCGTCCCCGCAATAATTGCAGATGATTCGAGAGATCCTGAATCAAACCGAAGCATAAACTCGGCTTCACGGTATAATTGTTTTGCATTTGCAAGTTCCTGCAAAACCGAAGAGTTCATAAAGTGATCCAACCGGGTGATCGCAGTTTGCTGTAGTTTTTCAGAGACCTCTTTATCGAATCGCTTACTTAATGCGATAATCATCTGAGAAGCATCGCCGGGTTGCTGAGGATTCATTTCTTCGACAGCTGCATGCAACAAATCTCCAAGCAATTCCGCCTGAGCCAAAGGCAACGACTTCCCCTGTGTTGTCTCTGTTTGAGCTGTGCTACTTATTGTATCCTCACCGTTTATTGCATCGCCTGCAATAAGGCATAGCGATTCGTCAGTTGCTTCAATTTCGGAAACCGAAAATCTGACACGGGCTGCACATTCTCTCTGAAACGGCAACGCAATTTTAGCTGGAGCTTCCGACGTTGTCTTCTCAAGATGATTCATCCAGTCACTCAACCGGACGGACCGCTTACGCGAAACGGAACCTGAAGCTTCTGGTCGTTTCGTAACAACATCAATATCTGGAATTCGGTTTCTTTCGACCCCCGGTCTTTGCGATTGACCAAGCAGGCTGTCCCCTTTGGGCAAGCCTGTTTCAAGATGAAATCGTTGATTCAGAAGTTTCATCCACGGCCCTGACATTTTCGTATCACCAGTCCACGGTGCAGAAAGAATCAAATGATCGGCAGCACGAGTTGTCGCGACATAAAACAATCGAATTGCTTCCTGTTCGTCCGCACTGTTTTCATAAAAACGATACATACGCATCGCCGGATTCTCCGCCTTTTCCCCACGAATCATCGGCAATGTCACCAGCGGACCTAATACCGGACTGAGAACCGAACGATCAGTATTCGAAGTGAGGCTACGATTTACATCAGCCACAATCACCACCGGAAACTCTAACCCTTTCGACTGATGCACGGTCATTAAACGGACAACATTTCCTGTTTCAGGATGCGTGGCTGCAAGTTCTTCCCGAGCTTCTTCGGAAATTGATTCCAACAAACGATCCGCAAATTCGGTTAAACCGAGTAAGCCAACACGATCAAATTCGTCTCCCATTTCGATCAGTTTTTGCAAGTTGGCAACTTTTCGCTCGCCAAGAAATTCGCACAACAACGAGGCATCATAAGCAGTTTCACTTACTGCATACCTCAGCAGTTGACCAATCCCCAGCTCTGCCCGCATTGCAAGTAATTGATTCAGAACCCGCCGAGCGTTCGCAACCGGCGTTTGCTGATGTTCGGGCAATTCGACAGGAATCTCATCTGAAAGAATTGATTGAGCAAGCGTTTCATAGGTTCGCCTCATCAACATCAAACAATCGTCAGTCCACGAAAACATTGGCGATCGCAAAATCCCTGCAAGGGAAACTTCGTCGGTATCGTCATCTAGAAATTTACACAAGTTGACAAAATCATAAATTTCTTGCTGAGCAAAAAAAGCTCGCCCGCCCACAACGTAATATTCTGCTCCTGTTTTTCGAAGAGCCTCTTCATACACACCCAAATTACTAAACGCCCGAAACAGAATCACAATATCTCCCGGTTGAACGGGACGTAATTCTGACTCACCGGTCTGCTGATTCTTTTGACGAATTCGAGGGGTCGGATCGCTTAACAATTGTGAAATGCGTTTCGCAATCCAGTCTGCTTCAATTTTCCGCGTCTGTTCAACGTTGTCCCCGAGAGCTTCTTCATCACTAGACCAAAGAAATTCGGTTTTCCTTTTCGGAGGATAAGGCCCGATATCGAAAGCATGCAAATCGTCGTAGTCATCTCCCATTTCAGGCCCAAACAGAAAATTGACAAAATCTAATATCTCTTGCTGAGATCGAAAGTT
>JAESQE010000497.1 GCA_016765335.1 Planctomycetaceae bacterium | reverse complement strand
GAGTTGGATGTTCCCTAAGCCCTTGTCAGTACAAGGTCACGAGCAATAGCTTCTCGCAAGTATTAATTGAGTTTGGTATTAGACTACGACTTCACTGTCGCCAGATGCCCGGCAATTTCGCAGGCTTTGAGAAAACTGGGCAGGTGCAGCTTTTCAGCTGTGGTGTGAATCGCTTCTTGACCGCAGCCGAGTGTGACAGTGGGCATGCCGTTTTTTGTCATCCAGTTTGCATCCAGTCCACCGTTGACGATACGTATGACTGGTTCTTCATTGGCTGCTTTGACGGCATGAATCGCAGCTTGAACAACGGGTTCTGATTCATCGAGCTGGAACGCTTCGTATTTCAGATGATGTTCGAATTCAATATGTCCACACTCATTGTTTGCATTTTGAATTTGTGTCGCAGCGTGTTCGAATGCTTTTTGGATCGCCGAAACAATTTCTGCTCGGAAGGCTTTGTCGTGGCTGCGAGCTTCTCCTCGAATTTCGAGATAATCTGTGACGACATTGGTCGCGGCTCCGCCTTGAATGAATCCAAGATTGCTTGTGCCTGTGCCGTTCTCTTTCTCGATTTTCCCCAGCCAGCCCGCTTCCTGCAGTTCTGCAATGGCTAGTGAAGCAATCACAATTGCAGAAACACCGTTTTCGGGGAATGCACCTGCATGAGAAGCGATGCCATGGACGGTGATGCTGAGATGTTCGTCGCCCGTTGCACCAATGATTACACCTTGAGGCAACGTGCCATCAAAACTGAAGCAGCTCTTGGGGTTGCCTAGCAGATTCGCATCGGCATAACGTGCACCGACAAGGCCAATTTCCTCCTGCACAGTCCAAAGGAATGTGATCGGGGGATGAGGGAGGTCTTCACGCAGGATTCTGAGTAGCGTAGAAAGAAGCACCGTTGCACCGGCTCGGTCATCGCCTCCTAGTGCCGTTTTATCGGAGACTGAATTAATCCACTCGCCATCGATGACAGGTTCACAGCCAACGCATAAGGGGACCGTATCGACATGAGCCATCAAAAGTCGTCGTGGTCCCGGGCAATTACCCGGTAGGGTGATAATTAAATTACCCGTTTCCCCGAATTCTGCACGCAAGTGAGCATCATCGCTTTGACAATGTTCTTCGGGAAGTCCCGCCTGCAGGGCTTCATTTCGGATGGCATCGATAACCGCAGCTTCGTGCCCGCTTTTTCCCGAAATCGCCAGCAGCTTCATCAGTAGCTTGATGTTGTCATCCTTGAGCATCGTTCAATCTTTCTGCTGCTGGCAAATTAATGAGTCAATTATTTTTGTAGTTGATATCGTTTAGTTTTCACATCGCGTGTGACGCGAGGGGATTTGTGAATGCATTGATAGACGATATTCTTAAAGTTGTTGCTCGTGGTTTGATGACCAGATTTGAGTACAGCATCTGCCAGTTCTGCAAGCGGAAGTCCTTTTTTGTACTTGCTGAGCACATTGCAAATTGCATCTTCGTTGGAATATTTATTTTTGAATCTCACGCCAGTGCCCTGGCCGGTTAGCTCTGCAATCTCTGCATCGATATTAGTAATGTCTTCAGCAAGCTTAGCACGCTTTTTCTGTAATTGCTGAACTCGACCTTGTTGTTTCTTAAGCATTTGTTGGATTTCCGCGACAGACAGGTTATCTAAATCGGACATCGTATGATTTTCTTTCTTCGATTGATCGCAAATTGAACAGCTAGGTTTATGCCTGAATGGCTAGTCACGTTTTCGTGGCAGTATTTGACAGAGAGCTGGATAGTCGTGAGAAGTACTGATAATCAGACGAATATTTTCAGGAGTTGAAATTTTGAAGTTTGTCACAAGAGGGTAGTAGTAAGTTGTCACATTGCAACTGTGTTATGTGCAAAATATCAAGAAACTAGATGACTTCCATGAAGACTGATTGGTCTGTAATGCGACAGAGAAAAAATAATCCGATAAACGAAAATCAGAAAGTTTTTAGTACAGCAGTTCTGATACCGCGCCATTAAGCAAGAACTGAATTTCTTGAATAACTTTCGATGTTGCTTGCTTGCCCGCGATTTGCTCTTTGTTGAGTTTGGAAGCTTTGTGAGACTTTGGATTCTCTTTATTAAGAAGGTTGCTTAATTCGGTATCGAAATTATGCTGAAAGCTGTCTGTGTTTTCGTTCACGACAGCACTGATGTTATGTTTTGCATGTTCGAGGGCATTGGCAAGTTGGTGGTTACGTATTGAATTTGAGATCGGGATAATGATCGCAGGAAGCTGGAGGGTATGCAGTTCAGCAAGAGTTGTTCCGCCAGCTCTACAGATCACATGCGAGACCGTATCATAGAGGTCAGTCGGAGATGGATAATAAGGGCGAACATCAGCTTTGATGCCTGCTTGTTGATAATATGTTTTAAGCTGAGAGATGATCTTGGCATCTGAGGAGCCTCCGGTTTGATGTCGTACTTCCCAGCTTTTCAGCGATTCACTATTTTCTTGCAGATAGTGTAAAACGGCCTGGTTGATTCGATCCGATCCTTGGCTACCCCCTTGAATGAGCAGTACGGGCTTGGGGCTTATTGGTGGCTTTACCTGATGAGAATCAAAAGCTGCCTGGGCAATTTGCAGGATCTCTTTTCGGACCGGGTTTCCTGTGGTTTTGATGTTGCGATGTTTGGGGAAATACTGATGCGATTTATCGTAAGTCACACAAACGCAATTGGCTCTACGGGAGAGATAAGAGGTGGCTCGCCCCGGGATCACGTTCTGTTCGATGAGAAGCACTGGGATTTTTAATCGGGAAGCTTCTCGAACCACAGGGTAGCTGGCAAATCCGCCTAGTCCGATGATGACATGGGGTTGATATCGAGAGATGTATTCACGGGCGAGTTGCTTCGATTTCCTCCAGTTTCGGTAGAATCTGAGAGGATGCCGAATAATGTTTCGTGGCGATTCAATAGGAACAACCTCGTGAGAATAAGGTGTTCCAGCGAGAATCTCTTTTTCAATTTTACGTCCACAGCCGACAAATACCGGGCATGATTCCGGATAGAGTTCGCACCATGCTTCTGTCAGGGCAATGCCGGGGTAAAGATGCCCGCCAGTTCCTCCGCCTGCAAACATAATCATCGGTGACTTCATACGATTTCGCGTCACTTCCTGGTGATCCATTCTGGTGCTCAGCCGACAAAATGTCGTGGGGACTGACTGGTTTCAAAGTACGAGGAATGTTAATGTTTAATGACTTCCTGAAAAATACCAGAAGTGTCTTTCAGGCGTCGATTATTATAAACAATACGTTTTCGTGAATTTGATACAAATATTATCCTATGAATTTCCCCCCCATTGATGAACAGTTGGCTTTAATTCGCAGAGGTGTTGAAAAAATCGTTCCCGAAGACGATTTGCGGAAAAAGCTCGAACAGTGCGAAAAAACAGGCAAACCGCTTCGTATTAAATATGGCATCGATCCGACCGGCATCGACTTGCATTTGGGGCATACGGTTCCGCTTCGAAAAATGCGACAGTTTCAGCAGATGGGGCATCAGGCGGTCATTATTATCGGGAATTATACGGCTTTGGTCGGTGATCCCAGCGGACGGGATGAAACTCGTGCCCGGCTGACCAGCGAGCAGGTCGAAATCAACGCTGAAGATTACCTGAAGCAAGTTGCTAAAGTAATCGATTTAGATAACGCAGAGGTTCATCGCAACGGGGATTGGTTTGCGAAAATGGACTTTGCCAGAATCCTCGAACTTTGTAGCAAAGTCACCGTGGCTCAATTGTTGACGCGGGACGATTTTTCCAAACGCTTTGCTGATGAAAAACCGATCTATCTGCACGAATGTTTGTACCCTTTGATGCAGGGTTGGGATTCAGTCGAGATTAAGTCAGATATCGAACTGGGCGGAACCGAACAGCTT
>JAESQE010000496.1 GCA_016765335.1 Planctomycetaceae bacterium | reverse complement strand
AGAACTCAATCCTCGGCTTGAAATCGTTCCGTATGCAGAAAACATTAGCGAAGAAAATGCAGCTGAAATTGTTAATCAGGTCGATCTCATTATTGATTGCGCACCACTGTTTCATGGACGATTCGCAATGAATCGGCAAGCCGTGTTGCAGAAGAAGCCGATCATCGAGTGTGCGATGTACGAACTGGAAGCACAAATCACGACAATCATTCCCGGAAAAACCCCCTGCCTTGCCTGTTTGAATCCTGTTGACCCGCCTGATTGGAAAAGAGAGTTCCCGGTCTTTGGTGCAGTTTCGGGTACCGTTGGCTGCTTAGCTGCGATGGAAGCGATCAAAGTAATTTCGGGCATCGGAGATCCGCTGTATTCTAAAATGCTCGCCTTTGACCTGCGAGATATGTCGTTTCGCAAATGGTCAATTTCGCGAAACAAAGATTGCCAAGTCTGCGGCAAACTCCCCACAGAGTAGACATCGCAAATGTGCTCTCGCTGTCATACTGGTATCTCCAACGTTCCCAGATTGATCCGCATCACATGCTTCAACTTCTGAGGAGCAAGCCACCTGCCTTAACTCTGAAAAGTTAAGCGGTTTTGATTTCTAAGATTGAGGTCGTTATTGTTGAGTATTCCCGTTGCATTTTTCTTGATGAATTACGAAAACAGATTTTATGAAATCTCACTGGAAGCTTGATCCCGAGATCACTTATCTCAATCACGGTTCGTTCGGCCCAACACCTGGCGTGGTTAAGGAGAGTCAACTGAAGTGGAGACAGCGGCTGGAAGCTAACCCGATGCAGTTTTTTGTTCGCGAACAAGAATTCCTGCTTGAGGAATCGACAGAGAAGCTCGGGCAATTTTTGGGGTGTGATGGCAAGGATCTTATTTACGTCGATAACGCCACGTTTGGAATGAATATTGTTGCCAACTCTTTTCCGCTTAACGCAGGCGACGAAGTTTTACTGACCGATCATGAATACGGGTCAGTCAAACGAATTTGGCAGGACTACCTGTCGCCGGTTGGTGCAAAAGTTGTGATTGGCAACTTGCCTGATTATATGGAAAACCAGGATCAAGTTGCTCGATCATTCGTAGAACAAGCCAGCGAAAAAACAAAATTGATTGTCATCAGTCACGTCACATCCCAAACTTCTGTTGTCTTACCGGTGAAGAAAATTTGTGAGCTAGCCAAAGCGAAAGGGATTGCGGTTTGTATTGATGGGCCTCATGCGATTGCGATGCAGGATCTGAATCTGTCTCAGATTGATTGCGACTTTTACACCGCCAGTTGCCATAAGTGGCTGTGTGCACCGTTTGGCACCGGTTTTCTTTATGTGCATCCTCGCTGGCAGGGAAAACTTCGGCCCAACATTACCAGTTGGGGAGGGACAATGTGCGGACGGGAAAAAAGTTGGAAGGATGAGTTCCTGTGGCAAGGAACTCGCGACTTATCTGCTTTTCTTGCAGTTCCCGATGCCATTGATTTCATGCAACAGTATGGCTTGGAGAAATTCCGAAAGCAGTCACACGAACTGGCAGCCTACGCTCGAAAACGACTGGTTGAAATTTGTGAGACCAAGCCTTGTTGTGCTGATTCGATCCAGTGGTACGGATCAATGATTACGGTTCCGCTTCCCGATTACGTTCCGGCTCCTACCTCGTATACCGGGCAACCACATCCGTTGCATCGTGCACTTTATGAAAACCATCGCATCGAACCACATGTTTTTAAGTGGAAAAAGTCGATGCAATTGCGAGTTTCGTGCCACCTGTATAATGATAAGGATGACATCGACCGTTTATGTGAGTCTCTCAAGCTGGAACTAGCAAGAAAATGCTGGAAATAAGGGGAATTCAGCAATAATATAAAGGAAGCTCTGGAAATTGAATTCCAGAGCTTCCTGAAGACAGTTTAATGATAAAAACCAGGTTAAAAACCCCCTCTAACTCCCCTTCGCAAGGGGGAGAGCCAATTACTAGAGGTTCACCAGAAATATTCATCCTTCACAGTTGAGGCTTTCTCAGTTGAGGCTTTCTCAGTTGGCTGTTACTAGAGAAGATTTCAATGTACAATGAAGTGAATGAACCGAGACGCAACGTAGACAGACACAACTGTTCTGCGTTTAAATGAATATTAGAACCGCATGGTATTGATTTCTGGAGTCAGGGATCAAACAGTCTTACCAGATAGAGGATACATCAAGATGCGATTGTTTTTGCACTGTTTGTGCTTGTGTGTATTGAGTCAATCTTATTTACTGGCTCAACTCCCAGTTAATTCCCAACCAAACGCAACTGCGCAGGAAGATTCTGATGAAGTCACGCAAGTTGTTATTAAGCGAGATGCAATCCATTTAATGAACCCCAAGGAATTCCAGATTTCAATTCATCTGGCTCCGGTTAACTTGTTGGAAATCCGTGCAAAATTAGAGGGGGTTGTTCAAAACATCCGAGTGAAACTTGGGCAGGATGTTAAGTCGCAGGAAGAATTAATACAGATTGATTCGACATACACAAAAAAGGTATTAGAGCGGTCTCAGGCAAAAATCAAGGTGGCCAATCTACGGAGGGAAATTGTTTCAAAGGAAGTCGCAGAAGGAAAGAAAGATCAAATTTCGCTGGATTTAGCGGAAGCGGAAATCGAAGTCGCGCAGGCTGAATTGGAATTGTCGAAACTTGATGTCAATAACACATCAATTCGTGCTGCATTTAACGGGCAAATCCAACTAATAGGCACCACTAAAGGGGCCTATGTCAATCAAGGTGACCTGATTTTAATGCTTGCAGATTCTTCACAATTGATTGTACAGATTCCAGTCGACCGTGAACAAGTAAAGCAAGATGATATCATCGAGGTTCAACTTGATAACCAAGTTGCCAAAGGGAAGGTGCAGGCAATTCTTCCTCTCACAGGCCCCTGGCAGGTGTTGCGCCAAATTGTTGATACTGCTGCAATTGCAGTGGTTGTCATCGACAACCAGGGTGGCGAATATCAGGATGGTCAGACCGTTTACTCCCCCATTGTGCCTCGGCTGCCTGTGATTGAAGTCTCCAATGTTGCATTGAAAAATTCTGAAACAGGCTCACGTGTTATTCAGGTTATTCGAAACAGTGTGGTTCGCGATATCGACGTAAAGCTGCTTGGGCCACTGGGTGAGGGAAGATCGTATGTTTCTGGACCGGTTCAGGAAAACGATGAACTCATCACCGAAAGTTCTCTTTCTTTGGCTGACGGGACGTTCATTAGACCAGTTACGATCACACCCAGCTCGTCAAAGCAGGGAAAACCTGGTGCGGGAAATAATCACCCCAATCAGAATTCCACTAAATCGCCTGCATTTTAAGCTGATTCGCATCTGCAATCATAATATTACGGTATCGCATTGAGATCGATAGAAAACTTCGTTTACCAGTCGGTTGAAACTCCTCTTTTCCTGTAATTGGTTGTTCCTTATAATTCGCCTTGGATACAAGATGTGTCATTCCCTGGGCTCAAAGCAAGGATGCTGCTGATGTGGTACGATGTTCTCTGTTTAATAATCCTCGTGTTATCGATTTGGCGAGGGATGGTTAAAGGCTTGGTTTGGCAGTTGGCGACAATTGCCGGGCTTGTTATTTGCTTCTTTTTCGCAGAAGCGGTTTCAGCCAGTGTTGCGCCTCACATTGGAATTGAGCCTCCCCTGAGCAGATGGGTGGCGATTTTTGGCCTTTATGTTGTGGGTTCATTCGCTGCATTTTCTCTAGCTCGCCTGATTAAAGGCTCTCTCGAAAAAGCGAAATTTGCTGACTACGACCGCCATTTGGGAGCAATATTCGGTTTCATCAAAGGAGCCACGATCTGTCTGACCCTCTCGTTTTTTCTGTTTACGCTTTCTGAAAACACGCGTGAAACAGTCATGCACTCAACAGCTGGATACGCTTCTGCGGTGACCCTGAGTGCGATTCAGCCCGTTTTACCTCATGAATTGGATGATATTTTAACTCCCTATTTGGCAGGCTTTGAACCGGAAGCAATCGAGAAACATCGCAAAGAGCATCCTGAAAGCAATTTATACAATGAATACAATCATGATCAAAGCGAACACGATGCAACTTCTCGCAATGAAACTCCGTTTAAAGAGATGGGCGAAGAGACTAATATCAAAAGTTTGGTCGATAAAATCCCAGGACTATTCGGGCAGGATCTTCAGCAAATTGTTTATGAAGCATTTGAAAAAACCGAGGCTAAAGATCATCCAGAATTGTTAAAAAAACTGAGTTCCGGAGTACCTGGATTGATCAGACAGGTAGCGAGTGAATGGAAGCAGGGAAAACCAGAATCCCAGCTCGAAGCGAATAGCGAGAATTGGCGGCAACGTAGAGCCAAGTTGCTCCGAGAAATAGCCGGGGTTTATGCCAGATCTCTTGAAGCTCAAGAATCGGTGATGGAAGAAGTTGTCGCCGAATTGTATGGCGTCCCCGATGCAGTCACCGTAAGTGTGCTTGAGGATTGGCATGCCGATTTGATGAATT
>JAESQE010000495.1 GCA_016765335.1 Planctomycetaceae bacterium | reverse complement strand
CACCCCTTCATCGAATCAATCGTGTAGTTTTCGAACATAATTTCTAAAGTAAGTGCCATTAAGTTAGCGACTTGCCGCTTACAATAGAGATGCTATTTCTTTTCGTTCTACTCTTTACAGTTCTCAACGAACAATCAAATACGAACGCATAAAAAGCCCCGAAATGCGAATTGCACTTCGGGGCTTTTGTGAGTGGCAAGGCACATTTCATGCATGCCTTATCTGCTAAGACGCATTCGCGAATTTGCTAACGCGTTGAATATTCTCTCAATCTTCTATTTGGAAGCACCCGGTTTTTTGCCACCCGGTCCCTTGTCGCCGTGACCTTTACCGCCTCTGGCAGCCATTTTGGCTTGCAAGGCTTTGATTTCTTTGAGATCGAGTTTTCCATCGGAGTTGGTATCAATCTTTGCAAATCGAGCCTGCATTTTTTCAGGGAGTTCGTTTTTGCTGACACTGCCGTTTCCATCTTTATCGAATCGTTTCAGGAAATTTTCAGGAGTCGGTTTTCCTTTTCTGCCTGCTCCCTTGGCTCCCGGTTTATTACCAGATTTTTCTGCCCGTTTTTTGAACATGGCTTTTAACTCATCCAGGCTGATTGCTCCATCACTGTTGGCATCCATTCTGTCAAAGTTGGTTGCCATTCTTTCCGGTGCTTCGGCTTTGCTGATGCTGCCATCTCCATTTTTGTCGAGATGTTTGAGCATTCCTTCAGGGGTCGGCATTCTTTTTTTACCGGGTTTCCCTTTTCCTTGCCCATCTCCCGGGGCAGCAAATGCCAATGATGTTGCACTCACCAAAACTACGAAAGCTGTCAAAGCATTCTGTAATTTCATCTTGTCCGCTCCTGTGTTTAGAATCATAGATGTGTAGTAATCTGTAGTTAACTCCCGAGACGCAAGAACTGCTACGGAGTAAGAATAACCACAGATAAGAAATTCACTTTCACTACGAGATTAAACACACTGATTCAGAAAAAGTTTCCTCAATTCCACTCCGTTTGGATGTTTTCAGGTTTTTAATGAGTTTGGGACACTATTTTATTATAGACATTCGTACTTCATTGATTGACACAGACTAAGTGATTCTGCTCCAATAAACGTCGGAATTATTTATACCAAAGGAGTCGTCAATGAGTCGCGTATTTCAGTTGTTGCTGTCGGTCATTCTGATCATTGTTTCTGTGGATGCGGTTTGCGTTTCTGCCCAACGGCCCAATGTGGTCATTGTTATTACTGATGACCAGGGCTATGGCGACCTTTCCTGTATTGGCAACCCGGTTCTGAAAACGCCTCATATCGATGATCTGTATGAAGAATCCGTAAGATTGACTGATTACCATGTTTCGCCGACTTGCTCGCCAACTCGTTCTGCATTTCTCACCGGTCATTGGACAAACCGCACAGGAGTCTGGCACACGATTATGGGCCGTTCGATGTTACGTGAGGATGAGGTCACCATGGGGCAAATTTTCAAAGACGCCGGCTATGCAACAGGCATGTTCGGCAAGTGGCACTTGGGAGATAATTATCCGTATCGTCCGGAAGATCGTGGATACACAGAAGTTCTCAGGCATGGTGGCGGAGGAGTTGGACAGACACCGGATTTCTGGGATAACTCCTACTTCGATGGCAGCTACTGGCACAACGGAACCCCAACGCCAGTCAAAGGTTTTTGTACCGATGTCTTCTTTGATTACGCCAAGCGGTTTATCAAAGCTCAGAAAGAAGCAGGCAAACCGTTTCTGGTACACATCTCTCCGAACGCTCCCCACGGCCCGATGCATTCTCCTGAAAAATGGAGCAAGCCGTACAAAGAACAAGGCGTTCAAGTGGCCAACTTTTTTGGGATGATCGCTAACATCGATCACAATGTTGGGCAGCTGCGGGAGTTCCTCAAACAAGAGGATCTTGATCAAAATACAATTTTCATTTTCACTACCGATAATGGAACGTCATCAGGAAGCAGAGTTTTCAATGCGGGCATGCGTGGAGCCAAAGGCAGCGAATACGATGGCGGGCATCGTGTGCCTTTCTTCATTCATTGGCCTGAAGGAAAAATGACGAAGCCTGTTGATGTGCCCCCCATCACTGCGCATGTTGATGTTCTCCCCACGTTGATGGATTATTGCCAAATAACAAAACCGAAAAATTTGAAATTTGACGGACGAAGCATCAGACCGCTTCTTGATCAACATCAGCGTAAATCGGGAAAACAAAAGCCTTGGCCCGATCGGATTCTGGTGACCGATTCTCAACGAGTTAAAGACCCAATCAAATGGCGAAAGAGTTCAGTGATGACATCCCGCTGGCGTCTTATTAATGGCAAAGAACTGTACGACATCAAGCAAGATCCCGGTCAAAAAAGTAATATTGCATCCGGGAATCCTCAAGTCGTTCAAAGGCTTAGCAAATTCTATGACGCCTGGTGGGCAGATCTCGAACCGAGCTTTGCAAATTCCACTGCCATTTATCTGGGTGATCCTCACGAAAACCCGACACGTTTAACCTCACACGACTGGATCACAACTCGCTTGACTCCGTGGAATCAGGCTCATGTTCGCTCTGCTTATAACGGCGATGAAAACACAGGTTTCTGGAATGTGAAAGTGGTCGAAGACGGAGACTATGAAATCCGTTTGCGAAGATGGCCTGAAGAAGTCAATCGACCGATTAATGCATCGCTGCCTCCCGGGAAAGCTGTTCCAGGGGCCAAGGCTTATCGAACAACTCCCGGTAAAGCGATTAACGCAGTGCGAGCCACTTTGCAAATCGGCGATACCATAAAATCTAAGCATGTGTCTCGTGACGCCATCGAAATCGTCTACGAGTTACGACTCAAAGCCGGAACCACAACAATGAAAGCTCTGTTCCTCACTGAACAAAATGAAGAATTCGGTGCTTATTTTGTGTATGTCACGAAAAAATGACAAATGGGAACCTCAATTAATTCAAAGGAAGCACAGACATTCTGAGTCTGTTTCATTCGAGCATGCCCTATTCCAAGGCAGACAAGAATGTCTACCCTCCGCTCGCAATGTCTATTGAATTAATCGAGGTT
>JAESQE010000494.1 GCA_016765335.1 Planctomycetaceae bacterium | reverse complement strand
TTACCCTTTAACGTTCCATTGCACGATTCTCCATTACTGAAGGATCTTTCTGAAGAGGAACTCCGCACATTATTCGAGCATATGGAGCACCTGTGCTACGAATCTGATTCTCTGATTATCGAGCAAGGAACCGAAAACAAAGGGCTTTGGCTGCTGAGCGACGGTTGCTGTGAAGTGATACGAAACAATACGCATGGCTCAAAATGTCAAGTTCTAGCCATGCTTGGCCCAGGGACCGTGTTTGGAGAAATGTCATTCTTCCAGCAGACATCGCATTCAGCAAACATAAAAGCTGTCACCAAAGCGACTGTCCATAAGTTATCACCGGAAGCCTTCGAGGATCTCAGCCAAAACACCTGCAATACTGCGACCAAACTTCTGACAAATATAGTTCGCGTCATGGCAGATCGCCTGCAACTCATGGACAAGTGGGTCTGCGAACTCATGGGAAACACTACCGAAAAAGTCGAAGAGGCCACAAAGCAAGATGAATGGCACGAATTCCGAGCCAAGCTCTATTCAGAGTGGGATTTCTCATAATCCCCCACTGCCCTTGCGATTTGTGACACCTCAAAGACGGTTGGTGACGTCGTGAATTTCGGACGCACACCCATACTTCAGCCTGCCCCGCCTCAGGACATGTCCACACGATCACTGCCAAAGTAGCTACCTCTACCAGTATCTGTGAATTTCCTTGCCGAGCGTTGTTTTTTGGAGAAGCCCTCCCTATAATTTCATTTCGGAATTTTCATTAACTTTTCAACAAGAAGATCTATACTTACGATCACATGAGTGGGAACTTTTTTGCATGGGTACTAAGAAATCGGGCAAGGGACGGCGCAAAATTGGGCGTAAAAAGAGACGCATGCGAGCTAAAATTCGTCATAAGAAGTAAACGATAACCGAACTGGCTTGAGCCTTTACACAATAGCTTAAGGGAACCTCTATTAATTGGTTCTCCTCCTTACGAAGGGGGAGTTAGAGGTTTTTTTATAGCCAAGCTGTATTCGAGAGCCTCTGATATTCAATTAATAGAGGTTCCCTCAAGTTGTACGCACAATAACCTTTTGATATATAGCGTTTTTACTTTTTACAGCGTTGCGAAGATTCGTGCGCGGTAGTAAAACGAAACGACAAACAACAAGCCCTGCTTTATCATAAAGCAGGGCTTGTTCTATTTCTGCGGTCAACAAACCTCTAAATTTCGACCCACAAGGCAACTTCAACTGCTGCATTCAATGGAAGTTCGTTGTTGCCAACCGCAAACCGGGTATGCTTACCGGCTTCACCAAACAGATCGACCAACAATTCCGAAGCTCCGTTGAGAACGTGCGATTGATCCTGAAAACCAGGAGCAGACTGCACGAATCCCTCGACGCGAATAATTCGCCGAATTTCATCGAGGCTTCCCAGGCAGTGCTTAATTTGAGCCAAAGCATTCAAGCAACAGATTTTCGCTGCGTTATATCCGTCATCCTTGGTGAGATCACTTCCAATTTTCCCTTTAAAAATAAGCTCTTTACCAACCATCGGCAACTGCCCGCTAGTCATCACCAAATTACCTGTCTGTAATACCGGGACATAAAACCCGACCGCTTCAGGGGGACTGGGCAACACATCTCCACGTTTGATAAGTTTTTGTTCGATGGATGACTGACTCATTGATGATGACTTTCGGTAAGGCTGGCCTGTAAAAAAAGTTTTCGATCAGGAGACGAACCTCACCCGAAAACATTTCCCCGAACAGCAAACTCTAACTGCTAAACTATCGTATTACGCAATTTTCAACTTGCATCTTACCATACGTCGCTAAATTACACCAACGGTTCCAAACAGACTCCAACTGTTGCGACCAAACTTCAGGGAGCCTTTAAAGCTGGTTCTCCCCCCTTGGGAAGAGGGAGTAAGAGAGGGTTTTGAACTGCTTTTTGTTATCAAGTTATCTTTAATAATCGCTGAGTTTCAATTTTCAGAGGTTCTCTTCACCAAGCATCTACGTCCCTGGCCTTGATTGCAGTTGTGCTTTGAGCGGTAAAGTGAGATAGTAATACCAAGCACAATTAATACTTGCGTGAAGCAATCACCCGTGGCCTTCCTTGTACTGATAGGGTATTAGGAAATACGCGAACGCGTATAGTACGATTCGCAATTGAACGACAATTTCTCGCTTTGTTCCGGCAAGCTATTTGATGGAGATGCCTTGATGAATATTCGCAATTTAATACTCCCGCTTCTGCTTCTAGGACTTCTTGTCAGCCAGGCACAAGCCGGGACATTTACTGGTCGTATCTCAGAAATATCTCCTGACGGAAGCCAAATTTCAGTCACCTCATCGACCAAGAAAAAGACTGAAGTCTTCTCCACAACCAGCAAAAGACTGAAAGTCAGCATCAACCAGAAACCAGCTAAAGCCAACCAGCTAAAGGTAGGGGACATCATCACGGTCATTACGTCTTCTTCAGGCGATCCACTGAAGATTTTTGGCCGTCAAAAAGGAGCAGCAACAACTTCAGTTCGAAGCAATGAACCAACCAAGAACAATTCGGACGAAAAACCAGGATGGTGTCAATTCTTGGGACCAAATCGCAAAAACCTTTCTTCCGAAACCGGGCTTTTGAAAAGCTGGCCCGAGTCTGGTCCAAAACTTCTCTGGACTGCTCGAAATTTAGGCGAAGGATATTCTGCGGTGAGTGTTGTCGATGGAAAAGTTTTTTGCATGGGGACTCGTGCGGGACGAGAAATTGTACTTACCTTTGATCTAAAAACTGGAGAAGAACTCTGGGCTACTCCCAACGGAGATATCTTCCGCAACAACCAGGGAAATGGCCCGCGAAGCACCCCCACTTACGATAACGGCAAACTGTATTCTCTGGGTGCGATGGGAGATTTAAGCTGTCTGGATGCATCAACTGGCAGAGGGATCTGGAAGCAAAACATCCTTACCACTTACGGCGGAACGAACATCGTTTGGGGAATTTCTGAATCCCCATTGGTTGATGGTGACAAAGTCATTTGCACTCCAGGGGGAAGCATCGCGACAATGGTCGCGCTAAACAAGCAATCCGGTGCACCCGTTTGGTTAGCAAAAGTTCCCGGTAACCCCAAAGCTGGTTACGCCTCTGCAATCATTGCTGAAATCCACGGTAAAAAACAGTACATCAATTTTTGCCATAATGGCCTACTGAGTGTTGAAGTTGGTAGCGGAAATCCATTATGGGGAGATGACAACGCAGCCAACGGCACCGCAAATTGCAGCTCTGCGATTGTTATCGGCAACTCCGTCTTTTACGCTTCCGGGTATGGAACTGGCGGGGCATTATTGAATTTCAGCTCTCGTGACGCTAAGCCGGTCATGGCTTACAAAACTGAAAAAATGAAAAACCATCACGGCGGCATGGTCTATCTGGACGGTTACATTTACGGTGCCAACGGCCAAATCATGACCTGCCTGAATGTTAAAACCGGGAAAATTGCCTGGCAAGATCGATTAGACAGCAAAGGCAAAGGAGCCATCACCTACGCAGAAGGCATGCTCTACTTCCGCAGCGAACAAGGCCCCATGTTCCTGATCGAAGCCAACCCTGAAGAAGCAAATATCATCTCCCGATTCGAGCAACCCGAACGCAGCGGAAAAAACGCTTGGGCACGCCCCGTCATCGCCAACGGAAAACTCTTCCTGCGAGACCAGGACATTCTACTTTGTTATGAGGTGAGTAAGTAGAGGCATTCTTAGCAAGAATTCTATCTGGAGATCTGATCGTAGGCCAGAACAAGCAAAGCGAAGTTCCGGCAAATGCGACTGACACACCAGCGTCGTTGGGTGCCACTGCCTGGCTTGCCCAGCAGTGTGGTCGCGGCGGCAGACTTTTCGCATTAACAACAAAACAGGACGTTAAAAGTTGCCTCTGCTTGATAAGAATCGCAGCTATCACTCGCACTGCTGGACAAGCCAGACAGTGGCACCCCATTTGAATTGAAAATGAACAACAATCCAGCCTTTCCTCGGGTGCCTACGGCACTCACACGACCCTGAACGGGATCGTATGAGCTACCCTTGAAATTCGCTTGGCAAGGGGGAAACATCGATATTAAGCAGAGACTGAAAGTGGACAACTGAAGGAACGCTATTTTCTGGTGTCGCGTTTTGACTTCTTGCTGTGAGTCGATTTCTTGCCGGTGCCTGATTTTCCCTTTGGTTTTGACTTCGTCTTGGACCTTGATTTTGATTTGTGTGACGAATCAGAAGCAGCATTTGATCCTGGTCTTTTCTTGGTCGCTTTTCTGGCCCCTTCGGACTTCGTTGAAGCAGTCTTAAAGACTTTCTCCAAGGAGAAGTTTAGAAGCCGACGGCTGATATCGACGTGAGCCACTTTGATCAGAATCCGAGCACCCAGCTGTAATCGGATCCCGGTTCGTCTTCCAATAAGACAGTGAGCTTCTCGCTCGAAATCGAATTTATCGACCTTTTCCAAGCTGCTGATATGAGTCATCCCTTCAGCTGGAACTTCCAATGCCTGAGAGAAGATCCCGAAACGTTCAACTCCCGTGATGACTGCTTCAAACTCTTCACCAACTCGCTGCTCCATGTATTCGAGTAGTTTCAGTTTTGTCAGATCCCGTTCTGCGCGTTCTGCTCGCCGAGAGGTATCGCAGCAATGAGTTGCTGTTTGCTGAATTTTCTCGTAGCTCTCTCCCTTATACTTTTCACCTCGAATCAATAATCGATCAACAATTCGATGCACCGTCAAATCGGGATAGCGACGGATCGGACTCGTGAAGTGACAATAATCCTCAGCGGCCAGTGCGTAATGACCTTCTTCGGCCGGAGAATATTCCGCCTGCTTGAGACTTCTCAAAAATGCATAATGAACCGCTCGTTCCAACGGAGTGCCAGCTGTTTGATCCAGCAAGTGCTGCAAATCGAATCGGCTGCGATTTTTGGGAAGCTCCAAACCGAGGGACTCTACAAAGTCACCAAAGATCTTCATTTTATCTGCTGCGGGCACGCCGTGCGTTCGGCGTAAATAATGAACTCCACGCGAAGTTAATCCCCGAGCCACTGCGACATTCGCAGCCAACATAAACTCTTCAATAATCTGATGAGACTCATCGTTCTCAGCAACGAATGCTCCTGAAACCTTGCCATGCGTGTCAAACTTCAGGCGGGTCTCAGGCATATTCAACTCTAATGCCCCTTGACTAAAGCGACGCTTACGGAGTTTTCGAGCTAACTTCTGCATATTCAACAACAGGTGATAAACTTTTTCATCCAGCTGCCCCTGCTGTTTTTCCGGGTCATCCAGAAACTCCATCGCCTGCTCATAAGAGAACCGCTGCTTGACTTTTACCACAGAGTTCGCAAATCGTGTATCGACCGGGATTCCCTCTTCAGTGAATTCAATAAAGACCGACTTCACAAATCGAATTCGATCCTGCTGAAGGCTTGCCAATCCGTTTGAGAGGATTTCCGGAAGCATCGGTATCACTTTTGTCGGCAAGTAAACACTGGTGCCTCGACGAAGGGCTTCGACATCAAGCGGCGTGTTTGGTTGCACAAAATGCGAAACATCTGCAATGTGTACCCCCAAATGCCAATGTTTATCATCCGTCTGAACCAGCGAAATCGCATCGTCAAAATCACGAGCATCGACCGGATCGATCGTCACCACAGTATCTAATGTAAGATCAAGCCGATCCTGGAAATCGGTTTCGTCAAAATCGGCTGCCTGCTGTTGAGCTTGTGCGAGAGCTTCTTCAGAAAATTCCGTCGGCAACCCGAACTCATGAATAATCGCTAGCGTATCAACTCCCGTTTCACCGCGCGGCCCCAACACTTCTACAAGAACCGCTTCCCCAACCGTTTGAGAGGTAGGGAACTTGACCATATCGATAACAACGATGTCATCCGGTTCTACTTGCCGAGATTGGATATCACCAATCCAGACCGCTTCTTCAAAATCGTTGCCATCCAGAAAAACGTAGCCCTGGTCCTGCTCTTCGAAATAACTTCCCACAAACCGAGTCGTTGCCCGCTTCACCACCTCAGCAACTCGCCCGCATCGCTGCCCACTCGATTTGGTATACTTGGTCAAGTAGATGATTACTTCATCGCCAGATTGTGCATCACTCAAGTCGTTGCTTTGAACAAAGACATCCTGATCCCGGTCCCCCGGTTTCGCATCCAGTAACGTCACGTATCCATTACCACTGGAAACTTTACGCAGGATTCCCTGAAGTCGCTTTCTGGAGTCTTTTCCGCTGGAACTTTCCCGATGTGCTAATTCAATTCGGTTCGATTTCCCCCACTTCAGTTTTTTTTCTGAGATGAGCTTCTCGACCACTTCCTCTAACACTGAAAATAGATCCCGGGGCAGCTTAACTTTCGCTGCAATGGCGCGGAGCTTCATCGGCTTGTAATCGTTTTGTGAAACGAGTTCGAGAACACTCTTACTCAACACGGATGTTTTATTTTTGACTATTTTTCTTTTCCCTTTAATGATTACACTGCACGGCATTATCCGCACGTGCATGTTGTTCACTTACCTTGCTTCACCCTCGTGGTATTCGCCAGGTAGCAAGATGAGCCAAACAGTATTTGACTCTTCAAATTATTTTATGCTGATTATTTACAAGCGAACCAGCCATATTCTGTATTTCAACGCTCACCGAAAAAAAATTGCTGTTGCGAAAATAAAGTCCCGTGACGTACTATACAGTACAGGTTGGATCGTATTTGGCTCCGATCCGGGGAGTTTGGTCGCGATTGCAAGGTGTTTTCCTCAGATGTGCACCTATGATAACGGTTTCAAGCCTCAAGCCATACCCACCGGTTCGATCTCAAACAGTAATACCAAACTCAATTAATACTTGCGAGAAGATATCCTCGTGGCCTTGTACTGACAAGGACTTAGGGAACATGCAACGCGCAAACAAATACGCGAATGCGTATAAGATTCCTATATAATTCTGACCAAGCGATTTCAAAGGATTGATATCGTGGTCAATAAACGACCTCTTCGAATTGTACATACAGAAAGTTCCTGGGGCTGGGGCGGCCAGGAAATTCGTATTTTGACCGAATCTCGTGGCATGATCGAGCGAGGTCACGATGTCCGAATTGTCTGTACTCCCGATGCAGAAATTTTCAAACGAGCTGCCGATTACAGCGTGCCTGTTGAAGCAATTTCTATTCAGAAAAAGAACTTCAAAGGCTTAACTGCCATGCGGGACTGGCTCAAAAACAATCGCGATGTGGATGTCATTAACACACACAGCTCGATCGACAGCTGGCTCGTTTCGGTCGCTGCCCGAACTTCCTCTCGTCGTCCGCGAATTGTCCGCACCCGACATGTTGGTTTACCTGCTCCATGCAACCTTGCCTCCAACTGGATTTACCGCAAAGGAGCCGATTTTGTTGTCACCTGCGGCAATGCGATTATCGAAGGTTTGCATCGACGCAACGGTGTTAAACGGAACCGCATGCGTTCCATCCCCACTGGAATTGACACTGCGAGCTTTCAGCCGGGAGACCAACTGCAAGTTCGCCAGAAATTGAACTTACCAACAGATCGCAAAATCGTAGGCATCGTTTCAGCCTTGCGGCGTGAAAAAGGTCATCAATTTCTATGTGAAGCGATCACTCAACTTTCCAGAACAGATTTCGATTTACTCATTGTCGGCGACGGACTGTCGATGATTCATGTCAAAGAGTTCATCAAACAGCACAACTTGGAAGAACGGACTCATCTGGTCGGAAACCAGAATGATGTGGTCCCCTGGTTACAAGCGATGGATCTGTTTGTGCTTCCTTCTTTCGGAGCCGTCGAAGGTGTCCCGCAAAGCATTAT
>JAESQE010000493.1 GCA_016765335.1 Planctomycetaceae bacterium | reverse complement strand
TGCAACCAGAATTTTATTAATGTCCAGTTTCCCCTCCTGATGCAACTTCTGTATTTTTTCTACTTCCTGACGTTTGACTTCTGGGTCATTTTCCTGAATCATCAATGACAAGGACTGCACTTGTTCATTCGCATCACGTGCCAGTCGGACTTGCCAAGGCTGATCCTGTTTTGAATTTGCAGATGTCGATTCTTTTCTTAAGGACATTTCTTGGAGCAGACTATTATCAGGTATTGTCAGCGAATAGGAAAATTACAATCAGTAGGATACAATTGTTTGTAGAGATACGTCACTATCGATTTCCCAATTTGATAATTAATTCCCAGGCTGTAACAAACCCTGTCAATTTTATTCGAAACTTATTCGAAAATCCCAGGTCATAATTTTCTCGGCACACAAAGTCTACCGTAATAGAAGAGAGATGGTTCATGTACTTTGCGAACCCTTGGGGATTACTGGGCCTGCTGGCACTGCCGATCATTACTTACATCCATATGTTCCACAGGCGGTTTCCTCCTTTGGAAATTGCGGGCCTGCACTTATGGACAATGGAGACTCGCAAAGATACTCCAGGCAGAAAAAAAGAGAAACTGCCAATCACCCGCTCTTTGCTTCTCGAACTTTTGGCTGCGCTGTTAATTTCTTTGTTACTGGCTGATCCGCGAGATTCTTCCATTACCACACAACCGCATCTGGTTGTTATTCTTGATGATTCTGCTTCGATGGTTGCCCAAGATCCAGAAACTGCACAGTCCACACGAGACCGAGCGGTGAACTGGCTCAACGAACAACAAAAAAAGATGGGGCGACATGCGGTCTATTCCATTTTAACAACAGGCAGAAGACCGACGCTCATCGCAGGACCAAGAGGCAGTTGGGAGCAAGCCGCTGCATCTCTGGAAGCCTGGCAACCAGATTCGATTCAACACTCTTTCGATACCGCCTGGGATCTCGGTGCTCAACTAGCAGGTGAAGAAGCTGTCTTTATTTTCCTGACCGACAACCTGCCCAGCGAAGATCAATTCACTCCCGAACGGATGTCGGTACACTCCTTCGGCAGAAAGCTCGACAACATCGCCATCACGGCAGCTCGCTGGATTTACGAACCCGATACCGGACAAGGCACAATCTTTATCCGCATGGCAAACCTGGGAGCAAACGCAACCGATGTGAAAATCACCGGGTCCGCCAAAGGGAAAAAACTGATCGACGAAACCATCAACCTGCAAACCAAAAATGAAAAATCGATGCAATGGTCTGTACCGGGCGGATTGTCAGAATTCGTTCTCACAGCTCGTGCTCCCAACGACTCTTTGGAAATTGATAACAACATCACTTTGATAGAACCGAAAGTTCGAATGGTCACCGTTTCGGTCACACTCCCCTCTTCGCATTCTGGTTTTGAAGATGTCAAACGCATCCTCGGTGTTTTACCCGATGTGCAATTGGGAGATTCCAGTGAAGCCAACTTAATCATCGCCCCTGCGAGTGATGCACCAGTCAATACTCGCGGATTATGGTGGTTAGGCATTGGCCCGAAAGATTCCGCAGCCCAGGCAGTCGCTTCTGCCAAAACGGTCATCGGCCCCTTCCTCATCGAAAAACAGCATCCGCTGATGAATGGTATTGTGCTTGGCGGAGTCGTTTGGGGCGGTTTGCAGAGTAATCCTGTTTCCACGGTCCCGGTCATCAGCACGGCAAAATCTGTCTTGCTGGGACAAAGAACCGACACCGCATCGAACAGTTACATTTTGAATCTCGATCTGGCAGCTTCCAATCTGACAGAATCTCCCGATTGGCCCATTTTCTGGACCAACCTCATCGAACAGTGCAGATCCAGTCAGCCCGGTTTTCGCAGATGGAACTACCACCTGGAAGAAGCCGTCCAATTCACACTCGATCCGAATTCGATTGATCTGGAACAAGAATTAACGCTTGTGCATAACGATCAAACCAAGCATCTACTTCGCATGGAAACCGTCGAAGTTCCCCCTCGCGATGCGGTAGGCGTTTATACCGTTCAGGATGGAGACCAGGTTCTCGGAAAATTTGCGATCAACTTTTTTGACCGAGACGAATCAAACCTGCTCAATCTAAAACCAGGCCGCCGCCTTCCTTCTGCAGAAAAACCAGCCCTGGGAATTCACATCGATAACCCCTTCTCCTGGCTACTAATCCTCGGCCTCCTAGCCACCATCATCGCCATCGCCATCAACTGGTACCTGCTCCGCCCAAAAAAACGTGAATTGACGATTTAA
The DNA here is from genome assembly GCA_016765335.1 of Planctomycetaceae bacterium. Lineage (GTDB taxonomy): Bacteria > Planctomycetota > Planctomycetia > Planctomycetales > Planctomycetaceae > Rubinisphaera. The sequence continues at coordinate 3,137 of JAESQE010000493.1, read as the reverse complement.
TAAAACAAGACGGTAAACCGTAGGCTGGGTCAAGACAATACCCAGCAGTCATGCATGATGCGTTCATGCGATGTTTTTACGACCATACTTGTCGTGATGAAGATGATCTCAAACGCTGTGTTGACTATATTCACGTCAATCCGCTCAAGGATGGACTGGTCGTCACTTCACCGATACGTCAAACTTGGCGAATACCTGTCGGATTAGGGAAACGCAAATCAACGGCATGGCGATGAGTTTATCAACGCCGAATAAAGCTGGGTCTTGACCCAGCCTACGGTACTGCTCCTACCCCACAAATGATTTTTGCACAAAAAGTTCAGATTCAAATGGCGGGGTAAACAGTTGCTAGCAGGCAGGTGAGCGAGAAGCCGAATACGCTGATTAACGTCAGTAGAACAGTCCACGTGCGCAGTGTTTCCCATTCGGTAAGCCCACCCATTTGCGAGAAGACCCAGAAGCCGCTGTCGTTCATCCAGGAAATTCCCAGTGACCCAAAGCCTACCGACATAGCCATATAAACGGGGTGAATGGAAAGTTGATCTGCCTGGGGTAGCATCGCGGCTAGCATCGGAGCTGCGGTAATCATGGCGACCGTTCCAGATCCCTGAGCAATTTTGAGCAGAAACGCTAAGCCGTAACCGATGCACATCAGTAGTAAAACGTGTGAAGCGGATTGCCCAACAAACAGAGCATTAACAGCGTCTCCAACTTCTGCCTGTCGCAGCATCGCGCCAAACGCTCCGCCAGCTGAGGTAATCAGAATGATAACTCCTCCACTTTTGAGTGCATTTTCTGTGATAAGACTCAATTGAGACAGAGCTGGGCGGTGTTGCTTGAAATAGACAGCTAAAGCGACAAAGGCAGACAGGAGCATCGCAACATTTTTGTCACCAAAAATCAGAAATATTTTCCAGGCCAGCACGGGTTCAATCGTCGAGCCTTCTGGTTGGAAGAAGGGTTTCCCAAATGCAACTCCAGCAATCAAAATTACTGGTAGGATAATGGGAAGGATGGCTGCGAAAAGGCTGGGGAGTTGATGTTCTTCAAATTCAGGAATTTCATCGCTGCCCGGCATTGGTCTCATTGGGATTTCTACTTTCCCATCAATCCAGTACGCAAAAGCCAGGCCCAGCAGTCCGCAAGGAATCCCAACTGCTAAGCCTGCCAGCATCATGGTTGCTAAGTCGACGCCGAATATGTCAGCCATCAACAACGGTCCAGGGGTCGGAGGAACCAGCGTGTGTGTGATGACTGCACCGGCTGCGATTGCAACTAAATAGCGAGTGTATCCTACGCCTGTTCTCTGATACATTGAGCGGGCCAACGGCACCAAGAGATAGAAGACCGTATCGAAGAAAACTGGGATCGAAAGTAAAAACCCAGAAGAAAGCAGAGCCAAGGCTCCTTGTTTTACTCCCAGCCAATTTAAGATCGTTCGAACAATCCGCTCGGCTGCACCGCTTTCCATCAGGCACTTCCCGATAATGGTTGCAGCTGCAATGACGATCCCGATTTTACCAGCAGTTTCTCCAAACGCTGTCGCGACTCCTGCAACATTGGTTGCCCAGTCGCCTGCGGTCAACAAGCTGACAACCATCGCAGCTGTAATTAAGGAAAGAAAGGCCCCGATTCGTAAGACAACAATCATGCCGATGACAATTGCCATGCCCAGCAACAAGGTGACGATGGGGTTCATATCCTGATCCTAAAAAATGAATTTATCTGTTGAATTGCAATAAAGCGTGATAATAATGCCCTGCATCTACTTCTTGATGTACAGGTAAAGGCTGGGGCACGGGATTTTTTTATCTAGTTTGGTATTTGAATCTGAGGTGTGTTATGCTCGTAACCTGATTTGTGTAAACAGGTTGCGTGATTATTACTTGTTGATGTTGTTCGCAGAGATAGCAATTAGCAACAGTCAACTGAAGGGCAGCCTGTTGTATTTTGCTTTCAAAACAACAGGTTACAGGGAAGAGGTAGGAAGACGCAACGCATCGGGGAAAACGGATGCCAAAAAAATGATATTGAATTCAAATAGGTATCTCGGGTAGAATGCTGTGGTCTGTGGCTTATTGTGTGACAGATAGCGTAGCGGTCGTTCTGCTTTGAGCGGGGTTACGTCTTGTGGAAATATGTCATTGGGGGCAGGCCCAATTATATTGTTAGTAGAATAAGGCCTGAATAAGACATAGAATCGTTTTTAACAGGGATCAGTTAACAGCACATTCGTAATATTACGGATAGGTGCGGTACGCGCAGGGAGGATTGTCGATGAATGTATCTGGTGTGGGGGGAGTCAATGGCAGTATGCCGATTCCTCAGCAAACAAATTCTACAGGGCAGCCAGCAAGGACTCAGGCAGCTCGTCTGCAGATTCCTCAAGATTCTCTGGAAATTTCTGAAGCGGCAAAAATGATGACAGATTTACAAGCCATGGATAATACCAGTCCGGATCGATCAGCATTAATTGCTCGAATACAGTCGGAAATTGCCAACGGCACTTACGATACCGATGAGAAAATGGAAATGGCATTCATGAAATTTATGCAGCAAGAAGGCTGAGTTAAAATTCATTGGAATACAATTCACGAATAATAGGAACAAGGCGCACTGGTGAGTGATTTGGGGGCTGTCTCGGTTTCTGCGACTCCGAAAGAAAAGTTTCGAGAATATCTGACAACACAGAAGCAGAGACTGACAACGCCGAGAGAAATTGTCGTCGATGAAGTGTTCGATAACCATGAACATTTCGATGCAGATGAACTTGCGATTCGCCTGCAAGGCAAAGGGAAAAAGCGAGTCAGCCGTTCGACGGTTTATCGTACCATTGAGTTAATGGAAGAAGCAGGCTTGATCCGCAAAGTGGCTCGCCCTAATGGCAAAGAAATCTGGGAGCACGATTACGGCTACCCGCAGCACGATCATATGATCTGCAAAAAATGTGGCACGTTGGAAGAATTTCACAACGACGAGATTAAGTCGATTCTCAAAACAGTCACAGGCGCCCAAGGCTTTTTAATGGATGGGCATCGCCTGGAAGTTTTCGGAGTTTGCGCTAAATGCAGACGTGCACCGAAAAGAAAACACAATAAGCTTGATATGATTTAATATGCATTCGCGTATTTGTTTGC
>JAESQE010000492.1 GCA_016765335.1 Planctomycetaceae bacterium | reverse complement strand
TATGAAAAAATGATCCCCGCCTTCAGCAGGCATCTGGGAGTCGGCTTTCAGATTTTAAACGATCTGAAAGATTGGCAGGGCGATGTGAGAAATAAAGTCATTACTGGTCAGGATGCAATGGCATTACGCCCCACGTTACTCTTGGCGATGGCAATCAAAGATGCAGATGACCAACAGAGAGAAACGCTGGAATCGATCCTAAGAGGAGAAGAAACTGATCTGGAACGGATGGAACGCATGAAGCAAATCTTCGAACAGTTAGATGTCTTTGCACAAGCGGAACAACTTGTTGATAAAACACGGGAACGTGCAGAATCGCTTGCAGATGATGTTCAGCCAGATTCATTGCGTCAGTTCCTATACTTCCTGGTCGATACCGTTTTGGCTCCCGAAGAAGAAACGATAACACCGATTGACCACTCTTTGGTGCCACTTTCGCTGAACGGCAATTAACACCAAACTCAATAAAAAACGGCCTTGCGTGATTGATCGTGGCCTTGTACTGGCAATGGATCAGGGAACGTGTAACGCGAATACAAATACGCAAATGCGTATGACGACCATCTTACCTGAGCTAATCGAAGCGGACATCGCGTGGACTTGTTAATCTCATTGTGTGCTGGCGGGATTGTAGTCTTGCTAGGCGTTTGTTTTTTGATCATTCATTACAAGACGATTCGCCGATTTCAGAATGACGCTGAACTCACTGAGAAACAGCGATCTGCGTTGGTTGATCAACACAAACGGCGACGAATCACAACGGGCCTGCTCATAGCAGTCGGCGTGCTGATTCCCGCCAGTGATATCGCAATGACATTGCTTAAAAGTTCGATACTTGCCACCCTGATACTGTTTGCCCTTCTGGTCCTGATTTTAATCATCTTTCTATATGCATTAGGGGATATGGTCACCGGCAGAATGACCAGAGAAGATTTGGCATTGAAAAAGGCAGAAGCAGAACTCAAACGCCGAGTTCTTGAACAGGAACTGGCTCAATATCAGAACTCTGGTTCAATTCTCAAAAACTTGGACAGCAAACAGAATTCTGAAAACCGCAGAAATGGCTACCAAAAATGATGGGAGCCTCTATTAATTGGTTCTCCCCCTTACGAAGGGGGAGTGAGAGGGGGTTTTTGAACTGTCTTTTTATAACCAAACTGTTTTCGAGAACTTCTGGGATTCAATTAATAGAGGTTCCCTTAATGCAATCTGTTGAAAAGTTTCATATTTTTGACACCCGATGACCATTTTGTGAGTAGAAAGAAGTATGAAATTCCCTTGGAAAACAGCCCTGTTTCTTTGTTTGGTAGCCGTCAGCTCGGCAGTGGCCTATCAGCCTGCTCTTAAATATTGGCAAAAGAGAAATTTGCCAACATTTCGCACGATGCAAACCGAAAGCGGCGAAATCACTTCCGTGGTCAATTCGACAGGAAGAATTGAGCCTGTGCTTTCAGTACATGTTGGGTCTTTTGTCTCGGGGCCGGTTATAAAGCTTTATGTTGATCATAATGACGAGGTAAAAAAGGACGATATGCTGGCAGAGATTGACCCTCGCATTTACAAGGCGAATGTTGACCGGGACACTGCGGTATTGGCTTCCAGAAGAGCAGATATTATTCGGGTGAAAGCTCGTTTGCAAAATGCAGTTAACGACGAAAAACGGGCAAACGGACTATTCAATGACAATCCCGATTTCATTTCTGCGACAGAAATCGATAAATACAAATTTGCTCGCCTGGCACTAGATGCCGAAATCGAAGTGGCTGAAGCTTCGATCAAACAGGCACAAGCCAGCTTGTCGAACTCAGAAGCCAACCTGGGGTATACGAAAATCAAATCACCTGTGGATGGGATTGTGATCGATAGAAAAATCAATCCCGGTCAAACTCTGGCTGCTCAGTTTCAAGCTCCGGAACTGTTTATTATTGCTCCAGACATGCGCAAAGAAATGCACATTTTTGCCTCTGTCGACGAAGCAGATATCGGCTTGATTCGTATCGCAAAAGAAGCAGGCGAAAAAGTTGGCTTTACAGTTGATGCCTACCCGGGGGAGTTATTTGATGGAGTCATCTGGCAAATCCGACTCAGCCCAACAATAACTCAAAATGTCGTCACTTATACTGTTGTGGTTTCGACAACCAATGAATCCTTCAAGCTGTTACCGGGAATGACTGCGGATATCTCTTTTCGAATCGAACAGCTCAAGGAAGTAACAAAAATCCCTAATGCAGCCTTGCGGTACTATCCGAAACGGGAACATGTCCGCAAAGAAGATCGAAAAATTCTTGATGGCACAGAGACGACTGAAGATGATCGCCAAAATGCAGAATCTCAGCCCGCAGACGCGAAAGCAAAGGCCGGTAAAAAGCGTCGCAGCCGGCACGTTTGGATCAAAGAGGGGGATCTGCTCAAAGCCATTAAAATCGAAACAGGAATCAGCGACTACCAATTCACCGAATTGATCTCTGGTGACATCAAGGCAGATCAAGAACTGGTCATCGGCTTGAAATGAAACGGTTATTATCACGTAAGTGGTAGACTGAATCATAGCATGAAATCCTAACTACTGATTTGGGAGACCTCTAAAAATAAGTTGACCCCCCCCCTCTAACTCCCCCTTCCCAAGGGGGAGAATCAATTTTAGCGGCACCTAATACTGACTACTGACTACTGACTACTGATTACTGATTACTGATTACTGATTACTGATTACTGATTACTGATTACTGATTACTGATTACTGATTACCCATCAAGAACATAACTTATGACAACTTTACGAATCGCAATTCGTGCACTACTGAAGAACAAAATGCGAGCAGGCCTGACTGTGCTTGGGCTTGTGATTGGAATTGCAGCTGTCACCACAATGGTTTCCATTGGTCAAAGTGCAGGTCAGTTGATACAGAATCAGTTCAAGACTTTGGGCACAAATGTGATTGTTGTCATGCCCAAACGCAGTCATCGTGGCGGTGTTCGTCAAGGAAGCATGCCTACATTAACAGCCGAAGATTCTGAGGCAATCACAGAAGATTGCCCAGCTGTTCTGGCTAGTTCCCCCTTAATTGGAGCTGGGGGGCAGGTGATTAATGGGAATGATAACTGGAATCCCAAAGAGATGTTCGGCGTTGGCGCGGACTATCTATTAGTCAGAAACTGGGATCTGCGTCTCGGGGGATTCTTTGCTGAGCGAGACATCGATGCCTCTGAAAAAGTTTGCGTGATTGGGCAGACCGTTGCAGAGAAATTGTTCCAGACAACCAACCCTGTTGGCGAAACGATTCGGATTCGCAACATCCCGTTCCGTGTCATCGGAGTCCTCGTGGCAAAAGGAGCAAACATTGTTGGCGACGATCAAGATGATGTTTTGTTGATGCCTTACACGACTGTTCGAAAACGACTGTATGGATCGAGTTTCAAAAACGTGCATGCCATTATGGTCTCTGCCCGGTCAGTGAAACAGATGTCCGTAGCTGAAGAAGAAATTCGTTTGCTACTTGCAGACAGACACAAAATTGCCATCGGACAACCAGATGACTTTCAAGTCCAGAACACGACCGAAATTGCAAATATTCTTGGAACAATTACCGGGACCATGACAGCGATGCTCGCATCCATTGCGGGGATTTCTTTACTTGTTGGCGGCGTAGGCATCATGAATATCATGCTGGTTTCGGTGACCGAACGAACTCGTGAGATCGGAATTCGCATGGCTGTGGGAGCCAGATCCCGAGATATTCTTTTGCAATTTTTGGTGGAATCGGTGCTGCTTTCCACCATCGGAGGAGTCATCGGATTTATTTTAGGGGTTGCAGGCTCAGCTGGCATTATTACGTTGATCAATACGCTTTCACCCAGTGCCAATTGGCCGCTGACGATTTCGCTACCTGCTGCTGCCATCGCGATATTATTTGCTGGAGGTGTCGGTGTCTTTTTCGGTTTTTATCCCGCTCGGCAAGCCAGCCGACTGGATCCTATCGATGCTTTGCGGTACGAGTAAACTCAAGTCACCGACGGTACTATTGATTGCTCCATTGAGTAATTGCTTTTGTGCACCTTGAGGTGGATCAGGGATCTTAACATCAATCGGGTTCAAGTCTGGCTCCGGCATAGGCTCGGGTAATATGATTTCACTTTTTGAATCTAACGGACTTTCGAGATTAAATGAATCTTCAGCAGGTTCGCCGGTGTCTGGATACTTCATATTATTTTCTGTGGGAAGTATTGCCGATGGATAATATTGTTCGCGGTTGAAACCGATGGGGCTTAAGAATCTTTTGCGTTCCTGTACAAACCGAATACCATGAGATTCAAGAATTGTCCCGGTCTGCAATTCTATGGTTGCCAGTTCGGTGTTGTATTGAGACAGCGACTGTGCCTGTGCACTGACTGCATTGCCCCAAGATGTGATTGCCTGTAATACATTCAGAAATTCCAGCAGGCCTTGTTTTTCTATCCCCATTTGACGTGCCAGGTTTTCACGAGCCGCAATCCGTGTTTCGGCAAAAGCTGCGTGTTGCTCGTA
>JAESQE010000491.1 GCA_016765335.1 Planctomycetaceae bacterium | reverse complement strand
GGGTCGCTGGGAACGATATCGTTTTCCTGATAGAACCCGATGAACACGCCGTAATCGTCGCGGCTGATTCCCAATGCAGTCTGAGTTAAATCGTTAGTACCAAAGCTGAAGAACTCGGCAGTTTCAGCAATCTGATCTGCTCGGATTGCTGCTCTTGGGATTTCGATCATTGTGCCGACTGTGTAGTCGATTTCAACGCCTTGCTCTTTCAGAACTGCATCTGCAACTTCGCGGACCACTTTGGTCTGATTATCAAGTTCAGTTTTGAAACCAACCAAAGGAATCATGATTTCAGGATGCACATCGTGGCCGGCTTTTTTAACCGCACAAGCTGCTTCCATAATCGCACGTGCCTGCATAGCTGTGATTTCCGGATACACAATCCCTAGACGACAACCACGGTGACCGAGCATTGGATTCGATTCCTTGAGTTCTTCAACTCGTCGGTAAATCGACTCTTTGGTCGTCCCGGTCAAATCCGCCAGTTTGTGAGCCAAATCGGGCTGCTCGTGCAGTTGATGCTCTGACAGGAATTCGTGTAATGGCGGATCCAACAAACGAATGGTGACAGGTCGCCCAGCCATTTCGGTAAACAGAAGTTCGAAATCTTCACGCTGGAATGGCAACAGTTTGTCGATTGCTTCCTGGCGAACTTCTACAGTTTCTGCCAGAATCATCTCGCGTATTTCATCCAAGTGACTGAAGAACATATGCTCGGTTCGACACAGCCCGACTCCTTCTGCACCGAAGGCAAGCGCCTTGGCTGCATCGTCAGGTTCTGCGTTGGCTCGAACCTGCATCGTTCGGTGCTCGTCAACCCATTCCATCAATTGGGCGTACCGCTGATAGATTTCTGCATCTTCTGGTTTCTTGGTTTTGGTGATCAAAACTTCGACAATTTCAGAAGGTTTGGTTTCAACTTTGCCTGCGAAAACTTCTCCGCTGAAGCCATCGATACTGATCCAGTCCCCACCTTTGAGGACTTTGTCACCCACAGCGATTGTTCCTTCGTGGTAGTCAATCACAAGATCGGTACAACCAACGATACAGGTTTTACCCATTTGGCGACTTACCAATGCTGCATGGGAAGAAGCCCCACCGAATGCAGTCAGAATTCCCTTGGCAACTCGCATTCCTCGCAAGTCTTCCGGGCTGGTTTCACGTCGTACAAGAATCAACTGCACGCTAGGATCTTTTGCATGGAGTTCTTCTGCATCTTCTGCATGGAAGCAGATAATTCCAGTAGCTGCCCCTGGTCCGGCGTTAATTCCTTTTGTTAAATAGGCGCCTTCTTTGACCGCTCTCTTCTTGGCTTCAGGATCAAAAATTGGTTGCAGTAACTGATTCAAATCGTCTGCAGGAATCCGCTTCTTATTGAGAGCTTCCTTAACAGTGATGAGTCCTTCATTGACCAGATCAACTGCAATACGAACAGCTGCGAAGCCGGTTCGTTTTGCGTTTCGAGTTTGAAGCATCCAGACTTTGCCTTCCTGGACGGTAAACTCAATATCCTGAACTTCTTTGTAATGACGTTCCAGAGTTTCGCCAATGTTGCACAGTTGCTCGTAAGCCTTGGGCATATCATCGCCAAATGTCTCTTCGACACGTTTAGGAATACGAATTCCTGCAACAACGTCTTCGCCCTGTGCGTTGATCAGATAATCGCCATTGAAGCCGGGACCACCCATGGAACAATCCCGTGTCAGGCCAACACCTGTTGCACAGTTATCGCCCAGGTTACCGTAAACCATTGCCTGCACATTGACCGCGGTTCCCCAAGTGTGAGGAATGCCATAATCTCGACGGTATACTGTCGCTCGATCATTCATCCAGCTACTGAAGACAGCTCCCACAGCTCCCCACATCTGTTCGCGAGCATCAGATGGGAAACTTTTCCCAGCCTTATCTTGAATCAACTTTTTGAATTCAACAACAATTTCTTTCAACTGATCAGCAGTCAGATCAGAATCAAGCTTAACGCCAGCTTTTTCGCGTGCTGCTTCGAGGATCAATTCAAAGCCGTCTTCTTCCTCTTTGGTTTCCGGACGAACTCCCATGACAACATCGCCATACATCTGAATGAATCGGCGGTAGCTATCCCATGCAAAAGCAGCATTGCCCGATTTTGTCGCCATGACTTCAACGGTCTCATCGTTCAGTCCGATGTTCAAAACCGTATCCATCATTCCGGGCATCGATTCGCGAGCACCAGAACGGCAAGAAAGAAGCAGTGGGTTTTCCTTGGAACCAAACTCGGCTCCCATCACTTTTTCTACTTGCTTCAGCGTAGCTTCTACTTCGTCCTTCAATCCAGCAGGATACTGGTTGTCGTTGTCTGTGAAGTAGTTGCAGACCTCGGTTGTAATTGTGAAACCTGCAGGGACTGGCAGACCAATGTTGCTCATTTCAGCCAGGTTAGCACCTTTGCCACCCAACAGATTTTTCATGGACGTGTTGCCGTCCGATTTGCCATCACCAAAAAAATAAACGTTTTTCGTGCCAGAGGACATAGTTTTTCTTCTGCTCCAGAGTTCACAACTTATACATAGACAATCATGTGTACATTTCCCATGAAATGCACAATCAACCTGAGACGGTAGCAAGGGACACAAACGGATGCAAGCGAGACAAAAGACGTCTCACATGCACCCATGTGGCATATAAGCACGCAGGCAGTACGAATCACTCCATCAAACTAGATAGAAAGTTACACTTAACCTGTTTCTGCAATGAGAGATACGACGCGAAGCATCGATCTATTCAGTCTGCAAAAAAACAATACTATTTCGTTATACAACAAGAATTAAGCATGTATCAGCTGCCACTACGTCGCTGCGTAAATGTTTTTTTATTGACAGATGGCATTTGACCAGCTTTTTTAACAGAAGATGCCATCGGCTTTGCGGTATTAGAAACAGTCTTTTTTGTGCCTGTGTTCAATTTCTCTTCTGCACGTCTTTTTACAGTCGCTGCCAACTTTGCCTTGGCAACTCGTCGTTCCCTGTCTTTCATCTTCTGCTGTTTATTCTTCGCCATCTCTCAATTCTCCAGGAACGTAATGTGATTTCTTCATCTATTTCAATACTAGAACCAGTGTAAAGGTCCGTTGTGACAAGTCTATCAAAGCCCTGCCTGATATGAAAGATGGGCAGCAATTAATAAAGAACTGTCATTTTTCAAAGATGGGAACCTCTAGAAATGAAATCCGAGAGCTTCCTGAAGATAGTTTGATCAATAAGAAGTAGGCTAAAACCCCCTCTAACTCCCCC
>JAESQE010000490.1 GCA_016765335.1 Planctomycetaceae bacterium | reverse complement strand
GGGCCCAGGCAGAAACGACGCCGTGGACGCAACATTGAGGCCGACCATATCATTGAGCCGATCGGCATCGGCTTCAGTGAAAGGTCCGATGTCACCGAGCCCCGCATTGTTGATCAAGACGGCAACATGGCGTCCTTGGGCCTCCAGCACCGCGTCCAATTGGGCGAGGGCATCGGTGGCCGTCACATCCAGCGCCAATGTATCGACAGACACTTTGTATTTGCTTGCCAGCATCTCCGCGACCGACGTCAGCCGGTCAGCATTTCGCGCCACCAGCAGAAGGTCGCATTTGTCCTTGGCCGCCTGACGCGCCAATTCTTCTCCAATACCGCTCGATGCGCCCGTCACAAGAACGGTAGGCTTTGTGTCATCAACCATTGTCGATCTCCTTAACGTCGGATATGCGCAGGGCGTCCCAGAGGGCATCACCCGTCGCTTTGAAGGTGGGGGGGTCGAGAACCATGTCCCGGTCGGGGTTCTCGTACTTGGTGAGCCCGATAAGCGAGCCCCAGAAAAGCGCAACAAATGTCAGCCGGGGCAGCGGCTTGAGCACCCCCTGCCCCACCCCCCACGCCAGAAATGTGTCGACATAGGTGAGATACTCACTCTCCACAGCTTGCGCTTCTTCATCCAGATGAGGTCCGTGGAAATGTAGGTAGAGAAACCGCGTCGCAACAGGGTGTTGACCAACCCACGTCACAGCTCTCTCCCAATAGGTCTGGAAAGCCCTTGCTGGGTCGATCTGCTCCGGCAAGGGGGCCAACAGAACCGTATTGAAGCGTTTCTTCCACAGCAGAAAAACGGCATTAAGAAGGGCTTCTTTAGTAGGGAAGTACCGGTAGACAGTGCCGATCCCCACACCGGCCTTTTGGGCAATCAAAGGCACACTGGTAACTGCTCGCCATCTTTCAGAAACAAGCAGCCAAACAGCCTTGCAGTCCAGTGAAGCCACCGATGCAGCAAACCATGTATCAAACAATGTCGATAATGCCCTGGGTTCGACGACCCTTCTTTCCTCTGCAATTCAAAAGATTGAAACTCAGGTCTCCGATTCTGCGAGAATTGTTTTAAAAGCAGTGGGGGAAGCCGATAGTGCCGGTAAAGTTGTCCTGAGACTGGACGAGTCCTCTCGCAACATCGACTCTGTCGTTCGAATGATCTCAGAAATTGCTAAGCAGACACACCTGTTAGCATTGAACGCAGCCATTGAAGCTGCAAGAGCAGGAGAAGCAGGTCGCGGCTTTGCCATTGTCGCCTCTGAAGTAAAAGAGCTAGCCCAGCAAACTCGTACTGCAACAGACCGCGTAGGAGAGGAAATCTCCACAATTAAATCTTCAAGTCACGATGCAGGTAATGCAATCTCTGCTTTTCGTGAAACAATCAACACATTGAATCAGGTCAGCGATTCGATCTCATATGCTGTTGAAGAGCAGGGGGCCTCAATGCAAAATATTACAAATAATGTCGAGGAACTCTCGCAGCGAATGAAAGGGGTCACCGGGAATGTTTCTCAGGTCAACGACATGGCAGGAAAAACGAATGACGCAATTGACGATCTGCATTCAGCAGCCGATGAGCTTTCCAGTCAATCAGAAAAAATGAGTGTCGCTGTCGATCAGTTTTTATCAAAAATTCGAACTGCTGCCTAAAAGATTCTTTGGCACGATCCTGTAACGCAAGCTTATCCAAACAAAGGCAGGACATCTCCATCACAGACCGGCATCGGACGATTTAGATGATCTCTTAATTCTGCATGCACAGAGATCCCCAAAGCTTTGAAAATTGTTGCGTGTAGGTCTGCGGGGGTGCAAGGGGAGTCAGATGGAAACGCTCCCTGTGCATCGCTCGATCCATAGACTTGACCACCTTGGATTCCTGCTCCCGCCAAAAACACAGAATAGACACCTGGGTAATGATCTCGACCTGCTCCCGCATTCACTCTGGGAGTCCGGCCAAAGTCGGTCAGCATTACCACCAATGTGTCATCAAGTTCTCCCCGTTGATCCAAATCTGTAATCAAGGCAGAGGCTGCTTGATCAAACACGGGCAACATTCGGTTTTTCAAACGCCCAAAATTATCTCCATGGGTATCCCAGTGATCCCCCACCGAACCATTTAAATCTCCCGCTGCACAGCAAACAGTAACAATGGGAACCCCTGCTTCGCTTAGCCGTCGAGATAGCAACAGGCTTTGTCCGCAAATGTGCTGACCATACGCCTGGTGAATTGCAGAAGGCTCCAAAGATAAATTGTACGCTTTCTTCACTGCATCGGTTGTGAGAATATCACCAGCCATTTGACGAAAGTGATCGAAGCCTGGGAAATCGCCCTGCCCGCCAACGGGTCGCTCGATGCTGTGAAGAAGTTCGGCTCGCGACTTGAATCGCAGTTCATCGACTTCCTGTTTCAAATTCAACACCGCAGAGCCTAAGTTTCGAGAGACACCTGCAAACTCAGTTCCACCAGGAGGCCGCATCACGATGGGACTATGAGTTACCCCCAACCACCCTGCATACTCCCCTGCTTGTAACGTACCATTATCAACCAGAGGGTAAGGCAACCGAATGCTTCCTGGAACTCCTCGGGGAGATGCTAAAAACTGAGGGATCATTGCTCCCAATGAAGGCCAGTCTTGCATTGAAGGAGGTAAGTTGGCTGCAACATCCGCTTGAGCAGGAGCATGACCAGTCAGATTCCAATACATCCCTTTCCCATGAGAACTACTGGTGTGATGAACCGAACGGACAACTGCAAGATATCCCATGATCTTTGCCAATCGGGGCAAATGTTCGCTCACTTGGATGCCAGGAACCGAAGTGGAGATAGGAAGGAATTCACCTCGAATTTCAATCGGTGCCAATGGCTTGGGGTCAAACGTTTCCAGATGACTCATCCCACCCCAGCAATAAAGCACAATACATGATCGGGCAGATGGCTTTGCCTTGCCTTGTGGCCCTGAACCAGCAAGAGAAGCTTTGCGTTGCAAAAAAGTCGGCAATGAAATTAAACCAAGACTCGCATTGAGTAACGAACGCCTCGAAAGAGAAGGCAATCGCTCGCTGCAATCTAAACTCTGACCAATCATCGAAGCCCCTCATTAAGCAATGAAGTTTTCTTGTGTGTCATCATCATAGAGGATAAATGCCCGTTCAATGTCCAGGGGAAGTAATTGAGTTGACATCTTCATCAATAGCAACCAACAGCTTGCCAATTTTACCATAAAGCTTCTCTGAAAAACGATTGCTGTCGATCAACTCAGCGGATTGTTGGCGTACCGTCATATCAGAAACCAGGGTGACATCATTATCGCTTTCCTGAAGTGTTCTGCTCAGACTGCGAGCTTTGGGAATAAATCCGTTATCCAAGTGATCCATCAACTCACGCATCATACGTTCTGCTTCATTCAGCTTATCACGTAACGTCATATTTGTAATCGCATCAACCATGTTTTTGCCCGCCCATAATACAAGTGAAAATTCCTGCCAAAGAATCCTGACCAAATGGTCGCAGTAAAACACGAAACTCCTCCTCAATACATATCGCAAAGAGGCACATATCGCAAAGAGGCGATTGGGATTCGGAGCCATGTTTCATACCAGATCGAATTTGAGATCCACTATAACCCAATAAGTGCATGATGATTTGCGAGACCACTCCGTGTCAACAGACCTTTCAAAAACAAAGCCCAGCAGGGGGGAGAAAGGGGGGTATAATGAGCAAGACGATGGCGAAAACCAGAGGGGAATTTGAATTGATGAGATACTTCTCAATAAGCTGGTGGTATCGTTGAATAGCAGCGAAATGCTGGTCCATCATTATTGGCAGACGTACTTCATACCAAAACCAGCAATCTTTCGATGAACCAGAAGCATCCAATTCACACTCAAATGCCACACAAAATCCGGAATCGACCCTAGGCTATACAAACAGAAACGAGCCTATATGCCCGAACAGAAAGCTCGATCAAATGGCAGTAAAGTAATACAGACAATTGTCTGGTCGAAAACAGCGTACGATTCACGACCAGACGCAAGTTTGTTATGCCGAGCCATCTGGCAAAAGTTCAACTGTAAAGCGACTTTTGTGGTTCGAATGATACATAACGGACATTATCGGACGTTGGGTATTGAGAATATATAGTATTCAGGAAGAAGAAAGCTGTTGATTGACCGAAGCGGTGCCTGGTTATAAACGACTACTTAGGATCTTGAGGCACTTGGGCGGCGTGCTCTTCAAAGACACCAATTTTGCGGAATCTTTCGTAGCGTTGTTGAATGAGTTCGTCTGGTGTCATTCCATCAAACTTTTTGAGGGCATTGAGAATCTCGATCTTGAGGTTTGTTGCAGCCTGTCTTGGATGCTGGTGTGCCCCGCCAAAAGGTTCAGGAACAACCGAATCGACAACACCAAATTCCAACAAATCTGGCCCAGTAAAGCGAAGAGCTTTGGCGGCCTTGTCGGCGTGCTTTACATGTTTCCATAAAATCCCTGCACAACCTTCCGGGCTGATTACAAAATAGTATGCGTATTGCATCATGCAAACATAGTTGCCAACACCAATCCCCAAGGCTCCACCAGATCCCCCTTCACCGATTACTGCACAGATTACGGGAGTACCCAACCGAGACATTTCACGTAAATTCATCGCAATCTGATAAGCCTGCCCACGCTCTTCTGCACCAATTCCCGGGTAGGCTCCTGCGGTGTCGATGAGGCTGATAATTGGTAAATTGTACTTGGCGGCCAATTGCATTTTCTGAATCGCTTTGCGATATCCTTCAGGATGTGCCATACCGTAATTGTGTGTTGTCCGCTCTTTTAGATTTCGGCCTTTATGCTGACCAACTAACAACACTTTCCGACCATCAATTCGTGCAAAGCCCGTTAACATCGCACGATCATCGCCATAGGCTCGATCACCATGAAGTTCGACGAATTCATCGAAAATCATATCCAGATAATCAAGCATTTGTGGTCGGTTTTCATGCCGGGCAACCTGGACTCCTTGCCAAGGATCTAAGTTCATAAACACTTCCTTACGCAACCGTACGATTTCTTTTCGCATGTTGCTGATGGCGCTGATGGTTTCCTTACTCGGATCAGGTTGCTGCTCCATGATCTCAAGGCGTTGTTCGAGGTCATAGATATCTCGCTCAAATGGCAGAGGACGATTCTTCATTATACTGATCTTGTTATTGCTAAACGGAATACAAAAAATGCACTAAGGGCAGGAAGTTAAAATAAGACCTGCGGAATATAATCGAAATTCATGCACAGGAAAAGCAGTGAGCGAAAACCTAAATAATATCTGGTAGTTCATCCATCAAAGGCAGGTCATCCAAGTCAGCTTTTTTTTCCGAGTTAGCCGGTGGCACTGAACCTGGAGTTGCCTCCTTTTTCGGCTTCGCGACTTGCGGTGAAGGAGGAGAACTCGGTGTTTGCTGAGGAACCTGTTGCTGCTGAGGCGGAACAGGTTGTTGGTATCCAGGTTGAGGAGGTATTCCTCCTGCAGGGGTCTGCTGCGCTGGGTATCCAGGCATCGGTTGCCCTGCAACTGGTTGACCTTGTGGCCAAGCCTGAGGAGGCATTCCAGGTTGTTGTGGCATCATTGGTTGCTGTGGATAGCCGGGCTGTTGTGGCATCATCGGCTGCTGAGAATAACCGGGTTGCTGCGGCTGCCCCTGTGCTGCCTGCTGCGCAGGGGTTGGTTTTGCAGGAGCTGCTTTTTCAGGTTTCTTTTGAACTGGTTTTTTGGAGCGAGGTTGTTTTTTTTCTGGTACCTCGATACCAGCTGCTTTTTGCTCTGTCCGCAACGCATCAAAGCGACTATTGAGTGTTGAGTCAACAGAGGCCGCAGCTTCTTCTTTTTCTTTGGCTTTTACTGCATCATCAAAGGCTTGTGGATCTTCATGAAATATTTTCACTGAACGAAGCTCTGAAAGAAGTTCGCCTGCACTAGCCGGACGATTTTCAGGTTTCTTGGCCATGAGCCTCAGTATTAACTGATCCATTTCAGGAGTCACATTTGAATTAAAAGCAGAAGCTGGTGGAGGTGGTTCTTGAATATGTTTAATGAGCAATTCGTTAGGAGTTGATCCCAAAAAAGGAGGACGACCAGTCAAGCATTCAAAGAGGCACACGCCCAGGCTGTAAAAGTCTGATTGAGCGGAAGGGAGTTTTTTGCGAACAAGTTCTGGAGCAATATAAGTACGAGTCCCTTGAATCGCCTTTGCTTTCCTTTATGCTCTCCCCCTTTATTCAAACGTTTACAAGGACTGTTAAGTG
>JAESQE010000489.1 GCA_016765335.1 Planctomycetaceae bacterium | reverse complement strand
TCAAACGGGAGAGATTTGAATAAACCACGGAGGCACAGAGGCCACAGAGAAAACCCAAATGAGTCTTGTTTTACTGCTGCTTTTCTGACTCGGTGTTCTCTGCGTCTCTGTGACGGGTGGCTGGGGACAAATCACCGGAGCGAGGGTGATTATTCAAATGAGTCTCATCGGTGATTTGCCCCCAGTGTCGGGGGAATTTCAGATAATCTGGGGGCAGATTATCGGGAAGTTAATCCAAAAAACAATCTCAATAACGACAACCTGGCCCCAGAAGTATCCATCCTCTGGGGCCAGAACCATAGTCTTTCAGGTCAGTCGATTTTGCATGGGCTGGCTGCAATTCTGCTGAAATTTCATTTGCACCCCAGCCACCCTTCTGTTCATTTTCCATCGGGACATCGTGAGCGGCAATTCGTTAGTCGCGACCAAGCAAGCCAGCAAAAGTTTGCAACTTCAAAACTCCCGCCTGACTTGCTGAATTACGTTGGTTTCTTAATCTCCAAAAAATGTTTCAGTTCAAATAAAGTATTCCAGCACATATTGTTCTTCAGTCTCGACCGGTTCTTGCTCAAGCATGACTTGTGCGACCCGCATTGCTTGACCACGTAATTCCGGAACAGCAATTGATTCCCACAAGCTCCCTCGGAGAAGCGGGCCAATGGCATACAGGATTTTTGAGGCCTTGCCATCTGGTTCCATGATCCTGAAGTCGTCATCTACTGTGACACCCATGTCGAGTTCGTCGGGTTGTACGAGTCCTCGCTTGAGAAGATTTTGTGTTAGCGGCACATCACAAGTTGAGTAACGTAATTGAGGCCCAGTGCAATTCACCACAAGGTCTCCCTGGATGACTCCTTCAGTTCCCCCGCTGCCGGTGTAGTGAACCTCAATGCCCTGTTCCTGGGGGACAAGATACTCAATGTTCCCTCTGATAATTTCGAGCTGCCCATCATCGAGCTGATCTGTGACTCGCTCATGAATCGCGGGGGCAATACGATGACGAGTCACATTCCAATTACTCGCGTGTTTTTTGAGAAACTCTTTTTTCTCCTCGAGCGTCAAGTTTTTCCACAGTTGCTGCGTATATGGGCGAAGTTTATCGATTGCGATGGCAGAATTCTGGCTTATTTGCTTCAGTTTTTCACAATGCGATTTAACCAGATTGACTAGTTGAGACAGATTCAGCTCGCTGACATTTTCCGGAATGTAATCCGGGTAATGAATGCCTCGAAAGTGAGAGCGGGGCAGCATGCCATTTCGAGAAATAGCAATAATCTTTCCTTTCCAGTCCAGCTCAGAAAGGGTCACAACAGAATCAACCATCGTCAAGCCAGTACCAAGCAAGACAACAGTTCCCCCTGGAGCAGGCAAACGATCCAACCAGTTTTCCCACGGATCTGAACAGTAACGTGAATCGTGAGAGATAGGTGATTTCGAACGAAAACCTGCAGGAGGTTGGTGCCCTGTTGCCAGCAGAACGGAATCGGCTTCAATCGTTTTTCCACTTTGTAACTTGATGGCAGCATTGCCTCCTTCGAGTTTGGTAACATCGACCGCAACATCGTCGATCACAATGAGATGAACTTCGGCCCCCGGCATCACAGGACTCAAAAAGTTCGCAGCGATCCCCCGAATGTAATCTCCGTAAATGCGACGGGGAACAAACATCTCTTGCAGTTCTTTATCATCAAAGGTATCGAAATCACTTCTGGAGCGAAGCCATTCGAAAAAATGATCCGGATGATCCGGAAACGCAGACATATTACGGGCAGCAACATTGAGTAAATGTTCTGTTCGAGATGTGCTGTAAGCTGTCCCGCGACCAAATGGACGATTGGCGTTGATGATATAAATACGCATTGGAGAATCGCTGAATCGAGCCAGATTGACTGCAGTCATCGTCCCGCTGTATCCACCACCGATAATTGCAAGAGTTCTCATACCGTTTTCCTTTCACTGATTTATTTATCGGATAGCTATTTTTGAAGCCGTGATTCATTGCCAAAAATTTGGAACAGCGGCAACCAAAGTGACTGCAATAATTTCTCGAAACAGTCCAGTAAGGCAGGCTTCCGTCTGATGATGAGAAGGAGAGACTGTCGAGTAGATAAAAGCTTCCTGATTTTTGAAATAGATGATAAGATTGTCTTCGTAAGCAGTACCTGTAATGCGCCAGGCGGGAGCCTGACCTGCAGAACTTAAATTAAGGCAGACACGAATGTCTACCCTCCGCTCGTAATGTTTTTTCAATTAATAGAGGTTCGCTTATCTTGCGATAATTCCATCCCAGTTGCAAGTCTCGCCTTTTTATAAAATTGGTGAAAGGAGTCTGGCCAGGGATTCGACGATTTGTTTCCACAACGGTCTTTGTTTCCATACGGCTAATTGTAGCGGACGGGTTTCTTTCAGGTACAAGTGCTGTTGTTTGAGGATGGGCTGGGTTCCTTCATTGCCGAACATGATTAAATTCAGTTCCAGATTCAATGCAAAAGAGCGGATATCCATATTGCTTGTGCCAACCAGGGCAAACTTTTTGTCGATCGTTAGAGTTTTGGAGTGCAACAGCCCAGGTTGGAACAGATGAATTTCGACACCCTGTTCCAAAAGAGCCTGATAATAAGATCGCTGAGCAGCACTGACAAGAATTTGATCGAACTGTTCTGGCACAACAAGCACAATTCGAACGCCTCTTAAACGAGCCACTTCAAACGCTTGAAGTAACGATTCATCGGGGACAAAGTACGGCGTGGTAATGATGATTTCTTCGGTCGCGTGATAGATCGCTGCGACGATAAGACGGTGCAGATTTTGCGTTTCGTAGGTTGGTCCGCTGGGGAATGTTTCCAGAATACAATTGCCCGCTTCTTCTGGCACAGGGAAAACATCTTCGCGGTCAAGTTCCTGATGCGTTGCAGCGTGCCAATCGGTACTGAAGACGGCTTGCAGTTGAAGCACGACTGGTCCTTCAAGTCGCATCATTAAATCATGCCAAATGATCTGCTTGGTTCCATAATCAGCGTTGGCAATATTTTGAGACCCGGTGTAACCAATTCGTCCATCGATGATTACAATCTTACGGTGATTTCTCATATCGAAGCGGCCCAGTCGACTGCGAAACAAGTTCACGGGAAGCACCGCATGAATTTCTATTCCCTGCTTACGTAATTCGGCTGCCTTTTTGCGTAAGAAGGGACGCGACCCAACCGCATCGACCAACACTTTACATTCGACGCCTCTCGCCTTGGCAGCCAGTAACGCATCAGAGACGAGCTGACCGGTTTCGTCATCACGCCAAATATAAAACAGCAAGTGGATGTGCTTTTTCGCCTGATTGATATCATCGATCAGTTGCTCAATCAGCGTGTCCGTCTGAGCGATCAAATCGTAATGATTTCCTCGCACGACAGGAACTTCTCCCAAGGCTACGGGCAGGAATTGTGGAGGGCGATTTTTTTCATTTCGAAACGGGTCAACGCAGTATTCCTGAAGAAGCGGCCACAAGTCGAGCGTCTGGCTTTGACGGCGAAGTGCAAATTCTGAAATGCGTTTTCGAGGGAGACGATTTTCCCCCAGGATGAAATAGAATGCCAATCCAATAAACGGTTCAAAGAAAACCACGGCTAACCAGGCCAGTGCAGTCGTTGGACGATGCCTCATCGCAATAACGGGTAACATGACCAGACGGATCATCCACTCTAAAAGTAAGAAAATCAGCGAATAAGAAAGCATGAATTACCGATCACAATCTCAAAACAGACAGTTAGTTTGCTGAGGGGTTTCTCCGAAACAGGCTTTGATTGTACTTTAAAATGCGAAATTGACTCTCCTGAAAGCACTCTTTGGGAGAATTTCTCACAACGTCGATCAAAAGTCGAATAGTGCCGGAACATCGCTCCGCTTGTTCCGGCCTACAATTACAGAAGGTTTAAGAAAAATAGCGACTTTTTGTTGCTACAACTGCAAAACAGATATCGAATTTGGTAATTTGGTGGTAATTCTACTGTAGGCCGGAACAAGCAACGCGAAGTTCCGGCAACAATTTAATGTAAACCCGAATCAATCTAAGGTCACTTAATATGAATCTTCCATCGTTTAGAGTTCCACCATCTTTCTGGTCCGTGTGTTGTCTTTGCCTGTTGTTGGTCGCACCGATCGCTTTTATGGGATGCGAGCCTGCTCCAAAGGGCAGTTCAACTTCGGAAGATCCGGATAAAATCAGTGTCGCTTTCATCACCAACCTACCAGCCAGTTTTTGGGATGTAGCTGAAAAAGGGACACAGGCAGCAGGTAAAGAATTTGATGTTAATGTAGAAGTCTTCATGCCAACCGATGCTGTCGCTGGGCAAAAACGCATTGTGGAAGATTTACTAATCAAAGAGATTGATGGGATTGCAATTAGTGTCATCGATGCAGAAGGCCAAATGGATTTGCTTGACACCGCAGCAGAGGGCACCAATTTGATTACTCACGACTCGGATGCCCCCAATTCTAAACGTCTCTGTTACGTTGGAATGGATAATTACGATGCGGGTTATATTTGTGGAGAAGTTGTTCGTGAAGCCCTTCCCGGTGGTGGGAAAATCATGCTTTTCATTGGAATTGTAGATCAAGATAATGCTCGCTTACGCAGGCAGGGGACGATTGATGCAATTCTTGGTCGCGAGCCAGATTCCACCCGTGATGATAATCAGGGGGGAGAAATCACCAAAGGGAAATACACAATTCTTGATACACGTGTTGATGGTGGTGATTTCAATAAGGCCAAAACAAATGCTTCTGATGCCATTACCAAATATCCTGAGTTGAACTGCATGGTTGGTTTGTTTGCTTACAATCCACCTATGTGCCTGGAAGCAGTCAAAGAAGCAGACAAGGTTGGTCAAATTAAGATTGTTGCTTTTGATGAAGACGATACCACGCTTCAGGGAATTGTGGATGGAGAAATTTATGCCACGGTTGTGCAAAACCCTTACATGTATGGTTACGAATCAGTCCGTATCTTGGCTGCTCTTGCCAGAGGAGAAGATTTGACTGACGTGATGAAAGCCAGCGATGGAACTGTCATGATTAAACAAAATACAATTCTGTTTCCTGCACGTATCATTAAGAAAAATCCTGATGCTGATAACAAGCTGGAAGTCGAAGTGGGGGAATATTGGAGTCGATTGAAGGAGTTGACCAAATAACAGAGGTTGCCATCAAGTGTGCCATTGCTGAGTTTGCCTGGCAGTGGCACATTATCGATTCTGAATGACCAAGTCTTACCTGTATTGATCGATTGATTATGGATAGTTCAAAACCATCGACAGAATCGCAAAAAGCAGCAGCTGCAATTCGCTTGAATGTTCAAGGCGTTGGCAAACGTTTTCCGGGTGTCGTGGCCCTGGATGACGTTTCGCTTGAAGTTGCAGCGGGAGAAGTCCTGGCTGTCGTTGGTGAAAATGGTGCAGGTAAAAGCACGCTGATGAAAATTCTGGCCGGGGTGCAGAGGCCCGATAGCGGTCAGGTTTTCATGGAAGGTTCTCCCGTACAATTCCAGTGTGTGGATGATGCGTTGGATGTTGGAGTCGCACTCATTCATCAGGAATTGAATCTTTCTGACAACCTCGATGTGGCTGCCAATATTTTTTTGGGTCGGGAGCCAAATACCTTGGGTTGGATCGATCGTAAAATGGTCGAACAAGAGTCCCGAAAGTTTCTGCAACAAGTCGGCTTAGATGTTTCCCCGCGAATGCTCGTGCGAGATCTTCCGATTGGACAACAGCAGCTGGTGGAAATCGCCAAAGCTCTTTCGATCAACGCAAAAGTGTTGATCATGGACGAACCAACTTCTTCCCTTTCTCAAAAAGAAGCTGACACTTTGATGGTTGTCATCAAGCAGCTACGCCAGCAAGGGGTGAGTATTGTCTACATTTCTCATCGATTAGCTGAGATCGAAGAGATTGCAGATCGTGTGACGGTTTTGCGAGATGGAAAAAATGCAGGCAATTTGCCACGAGACAAAATTTCTCACCCAGCGATGGTCGCGTTAATGGTTGGCCGCGATGTCTCCCAGTTTTATGAGCGGAATCCTCACCAGCCAGGCAACGTCGCGATGCAAGTTGAAAACCTGGTGACCACTGCATGGCCCAGTCACCAAAACAGCTTTCAAATTCGAGAAGGGGAAATAGTCGGATTGGCAGGACTGGTTGGAGCAGGGCGAAGTGAAATGCTGCGAGCAATTTTTGGAATCGATTCTCGCATCGCAGGAAAAGTAACCTTGGGGAAACATCAACTTTCTGCTCACAACCCTCGCGAAGCAATTTCAGCTGGGCTGGGTCTGGTGCCTGAAGACCGCAAAGGCGAGGGGCTTGTTTTAGAAATGAGCGTTAAAGAAAATGCATCACTGGTCAGCCTGCCTTTTCATTCGAAGTGGGGAGGCTTCATCGACTTTCAGCATGAAAAAAACATCTACGACGAATTTTCTAAATCTCTCGACATTCGAACTCCCGGACCGAATCAGCTCGCCGGATTGCTCTCGGGAGGCAATCAACAAAAAGTCGTCCTCGCAAAATGGTTAGCGATGAAACCTTCGGTGTTGCTGCTCGATGAACCAACTCGGGGAATTGATATCGGGGCCAAGGAAGAGATTTATCGACTCATCGATCAACTCGCTGGTCAAGGCGTTGCGATTCTATTTGCCAGCGGCGAAATGGAAGAAATCATCGGCCTTTCAGACCGAGCCTTGGTTATGCACGAAGGCAAAATTACAGGGGATTTGTCCCGAGACGAATTGAGCGAAGAATCCGTGATGGCCCTGGCTGCCCAGTGAATTCCCTGTTTCGAAGAGATTTCAATCAGAAAAAAACCTGTCTGCAGCCTGGAAACGACACTTTCCACCGAAAATCAGCAACATTTCACTCGATTCAGTTGACGAATGATACGAAAAACATCATCTTACTCTAATCAACTTTCAAGTTAACGCTGTAACAAGCGGGTGTTCATCTGTTTTGCGAACATCAATTGGCATTATTAATATCTGAATGTGTAACTGAATTATGGCTTCAAAAGCGAAAATTGAAAAACAAAAACGAAACGCTCTGATGATCGCTAAGTACGCTGATAAGCGGAAAGCTCTCAAAGCGGCTGGCGATTACGAAGGTTTGGCCAAACTGCCTCGCAGTTCCAGCCCAACACGTCTGCGAAGACTCTGTCAAATTACAGGTCGTCCACGTGGCAACTATCGTAAATTCCAGGTTTGCCGAATCGTTCTGCGAGACTTGGCTTTGGATGGCCTCATCCCAGGCATGAAAAAAGCAAGCTGGTAAGCAGCAGCTGTTTCGTTGAGAGGCTCCTGATATCATGGGGCTTATTCTCGAACATATTGAATCAAAAAAAACACCCTACAATTGCTGGGGTGTTTTTTTACGTTTGAACCTAAGACACCCGACTGCATCAAACTTCGAACCGGGTAGCTCACACGATCCCGTTCAGGGCCGTGTGAGTGCCGCAGGCACCCGAGGCTGCCAAGTTACGATCTACTGTTGCATCTACTGTTAAATGACAGACGGCTTGACAATTTTTAAATTTGATTTCTTGCCCAGCGTAGTCGGTATTAAATAGGAAGAAATAAAATTAACCACGGAGACGCAGAGATCACAGAGAAATTTTAGGTAATACTTATTTCACTTCAATGCGAAACCGTAAATCTCTTGAGTCATATTGATTGATTCACTGCTGTTTTTTGACTCGGTGTTCTCCGCGTCTCCGTGGTATAATAAATTTATCCATTTATATTTGTGCCCAATCGGACTTCAAAATCCATTGCCTAAATGTCTGACCTTTAATGTTAGTTGGACTAGTACGTTAACTCAATGAACTCAAAAGGGAGCACAGACATTCGGTGTCTGTGTTGTTTGAGCATGCCTTCATTCCAGCCAGACAAGAATGTCTACCCTCCGCTCGCAATGCGTATCAAACTTCGAACGAATCTCCTCGTGAGGGAATCACCGGTTCTTCATCGCAATACTCGCGTAACACTTCGGCTAACGCGAGAGAAGAGTCTGGCTCGCCATGCACCAGAAAAGCTTGTCCGATTCCGCCTTGCTGGGCTGCTGTTTCGAACCACCATTTGAAATCGTGCACGTCTGCATGAGCCGAAAGCCCCTCCAGCTTTTTTACTTGAGCATTCAATGTGAAATCCCGATCAAATATTTTCACATACTTTCGTCTTTCCGCGATTTTTCTACCCAATGTGTGAGCCGCCTGATACCCAATGATCGCAATCGTATTTTGTTCATCCTTAACGGCTTGAGCCAAGTGATGAACCACCCTACCATTTTCGCACATCCCGGAAGCCGCGATGATAACCATTGCACCTTCACGAGAATTCAAAGCCTTACTTTCTTGCGTACTACCAACATAAGTTAGCCAGGGAAAACTGAAAGGGTCATCATCCTGTTGCAATAAGGCTTGAACTTGTGAATCCATAATATTCAGATGCTTGCGGTAAATTTTTGTCAGGCGAGAGGAAAGCGGACTATCCACAAAAACCGGGATCGGAGGCAATGCTCCTTCATTAAAAAGTTCATTCAAAAAGTAAACCAGGTGCTGAGTCCGTCCTAAAGAAAACGCGGGGACAATCACCCGGCCGCTATTCGCGACTGCATCTTCGAGTATCTTCAATAATTCACTCTTGATATCACTTGCCCGAGGGTGGACGCGATTGCCATAAGTTGATTCGCAGATCAGCACATCGCACCGACCAATCGGCTGCGGGTCACGCAGTAAAGGCAGCCCCCTTCTTCCCAGGTCTCCCGAAAAGATGACTCGCTTCCACAGGCCATGTTCTTCCACGTCCAATGTTGTAATTGCAGATCCAAGAATGTGACCGGCATCTTAGAAACAGATGCGTACATCTTTTGCAAATTCATATTCCTGACGGTACTCCAGCGGGTGCACCAGATTCATCAATCCCCGGACATCCTTTTGATCGTAAAGAGGCTCGATACTGGGGTGCCCTTTTTTCAAATGTCTGGAAAGATATCGTACATCTTCTCGTTGAATTTTTGCAGAATCATTCAGCATCACTTCTGCAACATCCGCAGTTGCAGAGGTGCAAAACACAGGGCCTCGGAAACCTTGTCGGTAAAGCCGCGGGAGATTTCCGCAATGATCGATATGAGCATGAGAAAGAATGACCGCATCAATCGATTCCGGATTAAAAGAAAAATGTTCATTTTTCTGCCGAGCTTCCGCCCGATGCCCCTGAAACAGACCACAATCAAAAAGAAGCCGATACCCGTTGACCTCAAGCAAATGCTGAGACCCTGTGACTTCTCCAGCTGCCCCATAAAATGTCAATTTCATCTAAGTTCCTTCTCGTGCTAATTGTTCCAACCAGAGAAGACTAATTTCTTTACACAAAGCCGTCAATTTTGATTTGCGTTGCATCACCCAGTTCACCGAAAATTGCAGAATAAAAGACTGCTGGCAAGCGACAGGTCACCCACGTGAGGCCTTTGTTGATTTGATTTACTTTCGTTCGGTTTATTAGTTGGGTTACATTGAGTAGAATTTAATATGAAAGACAGATTTTAATTCGCTACATTTTACCGATCCAGTAAGAGACTATCTAGCCTATGTTTATCGAACGACGTTTGACTGGTGAGGAATTCGATCTGAATTATGCAAGTGGTTCTGCTGGAGGAACGCCTTTGATTATGTTGCATGGTGTGACCAGACGCTGGCAATCGTTTGTGCCTGTGCTGGGCGATCTTTCGATGCGTTGGCATCCGTTTGCACTCGACTTTCGTGGGCATGGAAAATCTGCGAATACTACGGCTGGGTATCTGGTCAATGATTATGTTGCAGATGCCGTGCGACTACTCGAACAATTTGATGAGCCAGTTGTTCTGTATGGGCATTCGCTGGGTTCGATGGTTGCAGCAGCTGTTGCTCAACAATATCCGGATCATGTTCGAGCCATCATTCTTGAAGATCCGCCGATGCAGGCCATGGGCCAGGAAATCTCGCAGTCGGTCCTGCATAGTTTTTTCCGAAACATGCAGCAATTCACCGAGGATCAAAGAAGTGTGGGAGCAATCGCAAAAGATTTGGCTGAAATCCGCTTGCAAGATCCACAAACAGGTAACGAAACTCGATTAGGCGATGTCCGTGATGCAGCTTCGCTACGCTTTACCGCAAGTTGTCTCCAGAAATTAGATTCGAATGTTTTGTTCCCGATTATCCAAGGGCGTTGGATGGAAGGTTATGATGCAGAATCTGTTTTTCGAGGAATTCGGTGCCCAGCACTACTACTGCAAGCAGATATTTCAGCCGGTGGTATGCTATGTGACGAGGATGCAGCAATGATCGAATCTTTGGTGAGTGATTTGACTCGAATTAAATTCCTCCAAACGGGACATTTAATTCATTGGGGCCAGACACAAAAACTAATCAATCTCATCACCGCATTTTTAGAAACCGTGTAGTTGAATCAAATCCATTTCTTTGATGGCAGGTTAGAAGAAAGAAATCACAATGAAATTAGCAACCGGAATTACCGTCATTAAAAATGGGCAACTTTTTGATGGAACCGGGGCAGAGCCTGTACCAGACGGTGCAGTTCTGATCGAAGACGGCATCATTACATTTGCTGGCAAGGCTGTGGACCTGCCCGAAGTTGCTGATGATGTCGAGCAGATCGATGCGTGTGGCGGTACGATTATGCCTGGGTTAGTGGAAGCTCATTTTCATCCGACTTATTTCAATGTTGCCGCTTTGGTAGACTTGGATATTAAGTATCCTGTCGAATACGTTTCCATTCTTGCAGCCTGTAATGCCAAGTTGGCATTGGAATGTGGTTACACTTCGGCTCGCAGTGGGGGCAGCCTGTTTAATATTGATGTTTGGATGAAAAAGGGAATTGAAGAAGATCTAATTCCTGGACCTCGCCTGGCAGCAAGCGGTCGAGAAATTTGTGGAGCGGGCGGGTTAATGGATTGGAATCCAGAATTCCGTCAAATTGGTATGGAAGGCTTAATTCTTCTGGTCAATGGCCCCGATGAAGCTCGTTCTGCTGTGCGTACTTTGGTCAAAGATGGCGTGGAATGGGTCAAGACATACCCGACTGGAGATGCAGCTGCACCAGATGCGAACGATCATCACACGCTTTGCATGACCTTCGAGGAAATGCATGCTGTTGTGCAAACTTCGCATAATCATAACATCAAAGTCACTGGTCATTGCCGAGCAACCCAAGGCATTATCAATGCTTTGCGAGCGGGTTACGATGCCATCGAACATGGCAGCTTCATGAACGATGAAGCTTTGGATTTGCTACTTGAACGCGATGTTGCAGTTGTGCCTGCTTTGTATTTCGAACAGGCGAGTATCGAAAACGGTCCTGCTTACGGTATGCCACAATCGGTCATTGATGGTCATCAGGAAACACTCGAAGGCGGAGCAGAAAGTGCGAGACGCATTCTGGCTGCCGGCGGACGTCTTGGCATGGGCGGAGATTTTGGATTCGCTTGGAATCCACACGGCGACTACGCCAAGGAACTTGAATTCTTCGTCAATTATGTCGGCCTCAAACCGATCGATGTCATCAAATGCGCAACCAAAACCGGTGCAGAACTGATGGACCGCGATCACGAACTGGGAACGCTCGAAAAAGGAAAACTTGCAGACGTTTTAGTTGTTCCAGGCAATGTCCTGGATGATATTTCGCTGCTGCAAAAACGCGACCAATTTATTACAGTCATGCAAGGCGGATTCAAACGAGCCGGGATACTTTCCTAAAAGTGGATACAGCCGGGGCGATGGGTGGCTGGGGACAGGTTGTCGTTATTGAAATTATTTTTGTATTAGCTTCCCGACAACCTGC
>JAESQE010000488.1 GCA_016765335.1 Planctomycetaceae bacterium | reverse complement strand
GAATAGCGCTGCTCCTTCCCCAGTTTAGGCTGTCCAACACAATGTTCGACAAAGTTCTAACCCACAACCTCCGGTTTACAAAACCGGAGCTCTGCCGTTGAGCTACGCTAGCGTATTATTTACCTGCAAGTGCAAAAACTTGCGTAAAACAGCACTCAAAGTGAGTACGGATTCCGAACGCTTGCCCAACAGGCAATCTTTCGCAAGCCGGGAACTATAACGCTCCGGTCGCTAGATGCAAGCGAAAAAGTTGTGAAAGTTGGCGAAATATAGAGTTTTCGAAGAAGAAAAGTTCTAATCCTACGCTGTGATCCCACGAGATTGCCCTTACTCTGTATCCGCATTGAAATTCATTTTCCGAATTATTGCGGACTCGTCAATCGGAATCCTGTTAATACTGCATTCAATGCCCGCACTGGATTCACGAATTCTGGGACAGCCACCACAGCTTCCAGGTTCGCTCATCGTAGCCAAAATCAGTGCTTGTCAGCGATTTTAGTGTTTCAAGCACTTCGGGATTCTGCTGATCGATACGAACAGTTCGCAGCTGTTTCGCTTGCGGACCACTTCCCTGCCAGGAAATATTTTCGGGGGGAATTTGCCCTGTCAAAAGGCCAGCCATAATTTCAGGGGGAAGCTGGTGCCCTTGTAGTCCCTGAGAGACATTGCCTCCTGGTCCCATTGTGAACCCAACAGCCGGGGCGTTCACTTCGATTCGGTATTTGTGAGATGTCACAAGTGCATCTATTAAATGCGGGATTGCCTGCTTGTCTCCTGTTTTAAGCAATGCGGAAGCTGCACGCCGCACAATGACATTTTCCTGATTACTCAGGTGCCCAATAAGCACCTGGTTAGCAAGGTTCAATTGCGATTCGGGCACCGAACTGATCGCTCGCTGGCGAACTCCCTGGTCTGAATCGTAAATGCCCTGCACAACTAAGGCTGTGATGGCTGATGGTGCATCGATCCGAGCCAGGACATTAATGTAAAGCAGCCGAATGTCTCGCGAAGGCTGATCGGCAAAGATCTTTCTCAGTGCAGGGACAGCTTGAGGGTCTCGAATAGATTGAATTTGCTCAACCGCCTGTGCTCGCTGCTTCTCGTATCGACCAGTGAGCCAGTTAGCCCAAAGATGAATCCTTGCATACCATTGCTGTTGCGATACTCGATCGGCCTCTGTGTTTTCGAGTAGCGATTTCTCTTCTGGCGTGATAAATTTTCCGCGATGGCGAACATATCCGCGAGACAGCATGTGTTCCGCATGGGTGGCCCATTTGCCTTCTCTTCTGACGTGTCTGAGTGCTATATGTGCTTGTTCGTGCTCAGGAGAAAGCTTCAGAATTTCATACAGGTGTTTTTCTCTTTGAGGTTTTAGTCGATTATTCATGCACCATTGAGTCAGGCCCCAAAGAGATTCGATGTCTGGTGATGTCAGTCTTACCTGAATTTCATACTCTTCATACGCAAGCGAACGGCGAGTAATAAAGTCAACTTCCTGGGTAGAGACAGAAACAGTTGCCCCGGAAACAGTTTTAATACTGAGTCGATTTGGGTAGGCTAATTCTTGCGGAGTGATTTTCCCTCGAACCTCTCCCCCATGCTTCAAGCGAATTAAGTCAGCTGAAGACTCAGTTGCCAGCCCCAAAGTGAGGCAAACGCTTGTGGAAACGTGCAGGAGCAGAAGGTGTGTGCGGTTCAAGTTCATGGAGATTAAGTCAAATGTCTTTGCGGGTCTGTCAGAAGTTCAATTTCAGAAAAGTGTCTGTCTCTAAGTGGTAGTTGCTATTCGCAATCGGCTACCTACTTGATTATGTGGTCTATGAGCTGTCAGGCAAGGATTTCCTGGTGCCCGAGAAAATAATTCACGAAATGTGCCCTAGTGTCCACTGATTGATTGAGTGGATTGGGGAAATACGAGTCCGGATACATCTATTGTATCGACAGAAATACCCACAATCCTATGATTTCAATCAGACAGGCACTGGAATAGTGTGAAATCATAGCGTTACACTTACTATCAGACGATGTTTCTACCTAGGGACACCGATTCCTTTGCAAGAACTTTTGATGAGGTACTTGCCTGGGATGTTAATGTTTTTTTGCGTGACACGCATTTGCAGGCCATATAAGCCTCTGGAGTATTCGGATGAATCGGAAGATAACGGTTCTGTGTTTAATGACTGTTGTAACTGCCCTTAGTGTAGTTCAATCTGCCTCAGCCCAGAACAATTTACTAAATGAGACTCCGCTGCCTTCTTCGCGGATTTTAAACCGTTTTGGTTTGGAGCGAACCTGGTGGGGGCAAGCGACATTGAATTCGGCTCGCGACAAAATTATGCATGTTGCTTTGGACGAACGCATTGTCGTGATGATTGCATCTTCGGGTATTGTGACTGCTTTCGATGCCGAAAGTGGGCACAAGCTGTGGGTGATTCGCATCGGTCGAAATGATCAAACAACTTTAATGCCCGTGATGAATGAGAAGCAGGTGTTTATTGTTTCCGGCCTGAAGCTTTATGCGTTAGACCGCCTCAGCGGAGGTATTATCTGGGAACTCAATCTACCACAATTTCCCTCGACTGCTCCCTCGGCTGATGAAAATCAAATTTACATCGGAACCCTTGATGGCAGCGTCTATGCGTTCGACATAAGAAAAATCAAAGAGCTTTATCAGGAAAGACTGCTTCCCGAATATTCTCTCTCTGCCCAGAGATGGCGATATAAAACGGGTGCTAAAATCACTTCGCCTCCTGTCACAACAGGTCGTGTGGTCAGCTTTGCTTCACGTGACCATTCTTTGTATGCGGTGAGTGCAAAGACAAGAAGGTTGCTGTATCAGTTCGAAACAGATTCGCCGATTTCTGCTCCAATCATTAAGCATGGGAAGCATATTTATCTGGCCTCCGAAGATTTCAATTTCTATTGTCTGAATGCAGAAAATGGTCAGGTGCAATGGTCGTTTCTGTCTGGAGTTCCTATTCGCAGGTCGCCTTATGTCATTGGTAATCAAGTTTTGGTTCTCCCGGAAGCTGGCGGAATTAGCGCATTGAGAATTGAGAATGGCAGAGAAATCTGGCCCAAGCCTCAAATGCGTGCAGTAGATTTCCTGGCAGCAAGCAGTCAACTGATTTTCGCCTCCGATACACTCGGCAATGTCCTGCTTTTGAATCGTGAAAACGGGCAGCGAGTCGGCTTGCTTCCGCTGGCCTCATTCAATGTTAAGCCAAACAATCCGCTGACAGACCGCCTGTTTCTTGCCAAAGAAAACGGTTTGATTGTGATGATTCGAGAACAGGGAAGCGATTTTCCCACGTATCACCAAAATCCCCAAAAGAGACCGCTGCTTCCAGAACTGTTCAATCCTGAAACAGATGCCCCCAAGCCTGCTGAGGCCAAAGCAGATGCAGAGCCAACTGAACCAGAAGCCCCTGCTGAAGAAAAATAGAATGCTTCGCCTGAGCAAATTCACAATCTGCCTCATTCCAAAGTTCTCTCCCTGTTGGGGAGGGCGTCCGGTCGTTTGCGGCGAGGTTTCTGGCTTTGCCGGTGAGGCCTAATATTAGGGGACCTTTCCGTAGCCGAAGTCACCACGGAATCTGAACTACTCAATCAAAAGGTCATACTTCGCTGCAATCAGCTCGGGATGATCGCCCCCTATATGGGCCCAAGAAAGTACGACCAGCAAATATTCCCCTGGTTCTTCTGGTAATTTGTACTTCTTTACTTCAAACGTACAACGCTTTACCGAAGGATAGTTTCCTTGGGGAACAGAGGTTGTGTTGGAGTGTGATCCCCTTTCGCTATGCAAGATCCATCCTCGTTTGTTTTTGGCATTCTGGACAATGCCAACGCTACCGCCGATACTAACATTCCAGGGTAAATCGGGTTGACCCCAGATGGTTCCTTCAACTTCGATGATGGAGCCGGCTGGGAAGAGAATGGGCGTTTTTTCAACTTGCTTTCCGTTGATGGTCAGTTCGACATCGGCATACACGCTTCGAGGAATCGGCATCGGTTCCTTTGGTCGGCCTGGCAACAACTTGCCTTCATAAGGCAATGGAAAAAACTTTCCACTTTGCTGAATTTCTTTCGGCAGGGTTTGCATAATCGGTGGTATGAAAACAGGTTCTGCCGGTTGGGGCCACCAGAACCAGAGAAGTATGACAACAGCCACAATGGCAGCTATTACCATAGGCCATTTGTATTTCCCCCCGAATGCTTCTTCTGTGTAACTGGCAGTCATAATTATTGCTCCACGATGTCGCCGCTGTTGGTAGTGCCCAGGGACCACCAGACATCGCGGTCAATATTCTCATTGGTAAACCGTACCGAGCCATCCGCCATTAACACACTCACCCCTTGACGATGTGCCGAAAGAGCCGGGTGGATAGCAAAAGGGCAAGGCGTCACGAAAAAGACACTACTCAATCACCAGGTTGTACTCCGCTGCAATCAATTCAGGATGATCGCCCCCTACATGGGCGCAAGATAAAATAACCAGCAAATACTCCCCTGGTTCTTCCGGTAATTTATACTTCTTCACTTCAAACGTGGAACGGCTTAAGGTTTTCTGCTTCCCTGGAGTGCCACCATATGTATGGCTCTTGGAATAACCTTCCCGATGAATGATCCATCCTCGTTTGTTTTTTGCATTCTGGACAATGCCAATGCCTCCGCCGATACTAACATTCCAGGGTAAATCGGGTTGACCCCAGATGGTTCCTTCAACTTCGATGATGGAG
>JAESQE010000487.1 GCA_016765335.1 Planctomycetaceae bacterium | reverse complement strand
CTTGGTGCACTCGTTGGTAACGTGGAAGGCGATGAATACGGTTGACCAATCCATTTGGAGCTTACAAGACTCCAGTGGTAGCGACCGTCATGTTCAGTAGGTGTTTCATCCTCACAGCATTTCTGCTTACTGAGGGAATTACAATCAAATTTTTTCGTTTTATAGAGCCATTGCTGTAATCTAACCGACCTGCGTTTGTAATTGCATTCCACCTTTGCCAAGCCGCTCGGATCCACCACATTGACTGGATCATTCGCCACATAGGAATAGAAGTTGCTTTCGCCGGAGTCTAGGCCGATGGGGTCTTCGGAGGTGAATCTGGCTTGGTCTGGGTTGTAGTCTCTGGCTCTTAGGGTGAATAGGCCGGTTTGTTCGTCGTAGAGGTAGCCTATTTCTCCTTTGTAGGTGAATGGGTTCTCGGTGGTGCCGGTGAGGATGGTTTGTTTGCCGAAGGCTGTGTATTTGTAGGTGTCGGTTTCTACCTCGCTGGTATCGGTTAAGGCAGTCGTGGAGAAGTTGCCGTCGTAGTGGTAGTAGCTCGATTCAGAATCCTGATGCTGACTGACCAAATTGCCGTAGGCTTGCGGCTGGTAATTGTACTGAGCTTCGGTGGTGATGTCGTACTGTTGCAGAATGTTTTTGTTGTCCCAAATGTACTTAACGGTTTCGACGCCCGCCCCAGTATCAGTCTGCTTTTGCACACAATATTCCATGCCATCTTTGTTCACAAAAGAATAAGTAAACGTCACACGATTGTACCGACTAATCCGTAGCCCACCCATATGTAGGCCACTCAAGCGGTGGTTCATTATACCTAATTGTTAGGTCAGGGCGGCTCATTTTGAGTTCCTCAACACGCCTAGGTGCAACATCAGTGTCGCATATTTCCAGGTCGATGAGCGAAGAGAAAGTGGCAAGAATGTCAATTGATTTATCTGTAATATTTGTGTGGGACAGGCATAGACCGCTGAGTTTTTTTAATGATCGCAGGTTTTCAATGTTTGTGTCATTCACCTCACGGGAACACATACTCACACCGCTAAGATTCTTCATTTGACTTACTGTTACGATGCTTTCGTTAGTGATCTTATCAGAGTAGACAACTAACGTACTTAATCCTGTGCAATCAGATATGTGGTCAACCCCCTTGTCTGTTAGCTTTTTTGAGTAGACTTGTAAATAGCGGAGCCTTTCAGATGAATGGATACCTGACAGTGCATCGTCTTCCAGATTTTCACAGGCGATGACAAGTTCCACAGGCTGACTCCTGCGTATTATCGCCTGTATTTCATCTTTGGTGATACTGTTGCTTATGACAAGGACTGTGTCAATTTGCCTGGTGGCATTCAAAGGTCCTGTGATTAACTCGATGGCAGAAATAATACCGTTAAAAGGTCTGCGATAAATATTGTTGTAAGTGACATTTCCATTGTGCCGTAACACGATTTGTTCAACGGGATGATTCTTTAGAGCTAAAACCCCAATGAGAGACATGACAACAACAGCGATGGCACATCCGCGATAGATAAATCTACGATCAACTTTTAAAGATGACATAAACAGCTTCATTAGAGTTCCTTTTTTACCTCTTGATTCCGCACCAGTCGCTGAGTACTTCATCCCCACCAATAATAAATTGACCGGGATTCATTTTGTCTGATTTCTTAGGTAGCTCGTTACCTTGAAATCCTTTATTAAGTCGATAGAGAACATAATACTCCTTGCCCTTATACACCCAGCCCACAAATTTGGCCTTCGACAACCCGTTATAGAACTCATCAGCAGCCCGAAACACCCCCTGATAGGCAGATACTCCCGCTCCAGCTTTATCATTTGCTGACTTGCCGTGGCCATATTCAGCAATAAAGTTATCTGTCGGTGGCATTCTCGGTGGGCATTCGCCTGAACTAATCCCAAACGCCACTGCCCCAAAAATATCCTCAAGAATTCCTCCGAAGCTCTTGTTGATGACGACACTAATATCCTCTCTGGGACGGCCAGTATTCATTGACCCCGGTCGGGTCATCACGGGAGGTACAGGAGGTTCCCCGTATTGTGCATTTGGGTTCTTCTCAAACCACTCTTTTATTTTAGAACAAGCATCACTAGTACCAAATAGATCGTCCACATCATCTTTGGTTGCACCGCTAGGGACATAGGTTGTTC
This sequence comes from Planctomycetaceae bacterium, assembly GCA_016765335.1. Lineage (GTDB taxonomy): Bacteria > Planctomycetota > Planctomycetia > Planctomycetales > Planctomycetaceae > Rubinisphaera. The sequence goes on along the minus strand of JAESQE010000487.1, from coordinate 1,095 downwards.
CTGATCCATCTGAACACCTTTTTCTCAATTTATTTGCGAGTCTCAAAGCAGCAGCTACTGCTCTTGGGTACCTTGTTCCGTCTGGACTATTTTTTATCACGACCACTCTCGCGACTTCTTTCGTGGGGCCATAAATCAATGGACTCTTAACAATTCTAATAACCAGCATTTTTTCAGCAATCTTACCAGACGGTACATGACCACCATTGCTTGAGTAGTGAGCCGTCCCCTGTTTATCAACATAGACACTAATGGGGTTCCCATTATCATCTACAAGATTAATTATCACAGTGGAATGCGATTTCGAGCACCTACCTGCGAGTCCTTCAGGATCAAAATCATTAACCGGATTATTTGCCACATAGGAGTAGAAGTTGCTTTCGCCGCTGTCCAGGCCGATGGGGTCTTCGCTTATGAATCTGGCTTGGTCTGGGGAGTAGCGGCGGTTTCTTAGTAGTTGTAGGCCGTGTTCGTCTTGGTAGTAGCCTATTTGTCCTTTGTAGGTGAATGGGTTTTGGGTGGTGCCGGTGTTGTTTGTTGTTTCGCCGAAGGCGGTGTAGCTGTAACTGTCGGATTCTGTTTCTGTGGAGTCTGTTAAGGCTGCGGTACTGAAGTTGCCGTCGTAGTGGTAGTAACTTGAATCTGCATCCCGGTATTGACTGATTAAATTGCCGTACGCCTGCGGCTGGTAATTGTACTGAGCTTCGGTGGTGACATCGTATTCCTGTAAAATGTTCTGGTTGTCCCAGAAGTATTTGATCGTTTCGGCCCCGGTTTGTTTTTGCACCACATATTCATCCTGCTGATTATTTGGATCGTACAAATAGGTTACCAGAGAATTGTCAGGGAATTCAATAACACTCGTCCGATTTTCGTAATCCCAACTGTAAGTGGTGACATTGTTGGTCGGTGATTCGTACATTTTCTAATTTCCATTATCGCGGGTGGCCCGACCACTTTTAGTGGTTGGGTGTCGTCCAACGCCGTTAACCGTATTTTTGTTTGAGCTTTTGGGCGGTTTGGATTTGGGTTTTTGTGGCTTTCTTGATGTTTGGTTTACCGGCGGGGATTTTTTGTTTCTTTCGCGGGAAGTCG
>JAESQE010000486.1 GCA_016765335.1 Planctomycetaceae bacterium | reverse complement strand
TGGGAGAACCACATCATCAATGAGACATTAGTGCAGTCGCTGTCACCTGATCAGCAACAAGGAGGTATTAATTATTTTGAAAACTTGCCAGGCACATCAGGGGCAAAGGAAGTCTCCATCGGTAACCAAAAAGTGCATTTTGCAATTTTTAAAACTGGCAGGTCCATGATTATCGGTCTTCTCTTAATTGATTATGTAAACGGGCTGCGAAATAATGAAGAGTTCCAAGGTGACGCCCCGGTTGAGATTAGGGTTCGATGTACCAAGGATGATCAAGAGCAAATGCGTGAAGTTTTGTGTATAATTTGCAGGAGGACAAATACTGAAAACCTAGTATTCGATGACTCGATTCCAGACTCCACGGAGTTGGTACCACGATCGGATGCGATTGGAGACGGCTTCAGAGCTGTGATTTCAGTGCTATAGCTATAAGGCCTGAAATGAATACATTTGCAGTGAATCTCTGGCAGATAACATTGCCCCATCCGATCAGGTTGTTGACCACCCGAAAGCAAATGCTTTATCCGTTGGAAGCGAAAGCGTGCAGTTTGTCTCAATCTAGCCCCATCCTAAGTAATATCAACCTTTCTAGTTCAATGTTGTTGGAGTTCACGCTTTAGTGTGCTTCCGCAGTAGGGAACCTCTGGAAGACTGTATAATTACAAAAGAATAGGTCAAAACCCCCCTCTAACTCCCCCTTGATAAGGGGGAGAACCCTCTTTTTTCATCGTTTAAGAGGTTGTTTATGTCTGGTTTTTCTTTGCAATTGCCGAAAACAGGCAATCTTTCTGAAGAAATTGACAATCGAGACAGATCGTTACGGCGTCATTGTTGACACTCGGATAGCATAGAGATAATCTTTCGACTAATGTAATACGTTGGTGGAGATACGTTTCTGCCAATTGGTTACGTTATTTGTGTTGTTGTAGCCAGTTTCGCTTTGAACTGAGTCTTGCCGTTGTGGTTAAGGCGTAGGTGAGAAGTGGTTCAGGTAGAGGGTTTATAATCGCTTTCCAGACTTCCCCGGAAAGCGATCGGGTTTGTAGGTTGACCTGCGGTTTGAAAGGTTGGATCGATGCGGAGCGTACTCAAATGAAAAACGGTCGGAGCGCAAGATGATTGTGATCGGTTTTCACTTTGTTATGGTTCGGCTTTCCGACAATATCTGTCGTGTCAGCAGAAAGGCGGCACTCATGTGATTACATGGGATGTAGGCTTAAGCCTGTAGTATAGTTGTTGGCTGTTCTCAGTTATAAAGGGAACATCCAGTGATATTGAAGAGATTGGGGAAGTGGGTATTTTGTACCCGCTTTTTTTTATTAAATAGACACAGTTTTGGCAAGATTCATTTTCTGGTCGTCTTGACATATTTCAAGCGTATTGATGTGCTTGGAAAAGTGTTGTGAGGGTCCACAAATTTAATGCCTGCCAATGATAATACGGAGTGACCGCTGTTAAATTTCAGCGGTTTGGTAGAAATGCCAGCTGAGATTTTAGGGTGCAACAGCCCCGGTGAAGAGTGTTAAGCAGGATCAGTCCAGTTCGGAAGGAGTAATATGAACGCAAGTGAAGTCATTCGGATCGTTGACGCGATTCACCGTGATAAAGGTATTGACAAAGAGATCGTGTTCGAAGGAATCGAACAGGCGATTTATACAGCCTTGCGCAAATATTATGGCGACGATGATGAGCTCACCGTTACGATTGACCGTATCACTGGCGAGCCTAATGTTCAACATAATGGCGAGTATTTAGACCCTGATATATTGGGTCGTATCGCTGCTCAGACTGCTAAGCAGGTGATGATTCAAAAGATTCGCGAAGCTGAACGAGATGCTTTGTATGATGAATACATCGAGCAGAAAAGTCAGATGATTTCGGGAACAATCAGCAAAGTTGAATACGGCGTTGCAACGGTTAATCTCGGGAAAGTAGAAGCGATTTTACCTCGCAGTGAACAGATTCCAGGCGAAAGTCATCGCTCGGGAGAGCGAATTCGAGGGATCATTCTGGATGTCAGGAAGTCTGGCAGCCGCTTGAAAATTATTCTTTCTCGGGTTCATACAGATTTTGTTCGCCGTCTTTTCGAGATTGAGATTCCTGAAGTTGCAGAGAATGTGATCGATGTGCGGTCTCTGGCTCGCGAAGCCGGTTACCGTTCAAAGGTTGCTGTATCCTGTTACGACAACAGTGTTGATGCTGTGGGTGCCTGCGTTGGAGTTCGAGGAGCACGAATCAGAACAATTGTTGATGAGTTGAGTGGAGAAAGAATCGATATCGTTCGCTGGAACGATTCGCTTCAAATTCTTATCCCCAATGCATTGCAACCAGCTGAAGTAGAAGATGTAATTCTTTGTCCGATGCTGGGGCGAGTGATTGTGCTCGTACGTGATGATCAACTTTCGTTGGCGATTGGGAAAAAAGGGCAGAATGTCCGACTGGCTTCCAAGCTCGTGGGCTGGGATATCGAAGTAATGACTCGTGATGAGCTGGATGAACAGCTCGAACGATCTGTAGTCACATTTTGCGAAGTACCTCATATTACAGAAGACTTGGCAGAATCTCTCGTTTCTCAAGGATTCTTCAGCTTTGATGACCTGTCTGTTATCGAGCCGGAACACTTGGTTGAATTGAGCGGTTTTACAACCGAGCAATGTGATGAGGTAACTGAGTACGCAGATGTTGAAAGTTTGCGTCTCGAGCGGGAAGAAAATCAAGCAAAAGCTTCCGGTCGATTAGCGACTCGCAATGCACCGCCTGTACCAGTACCAGTGAAGGCTCCTGAACCAGTTGCTGCTCCGCAAGTCGAAGCTGCAACTGAAGCAGAAGCTGAAACAGCAACAGAGGCTGCAACTGAAGCAGAGGTTGCAACTGAGGCAGAAGCTGTACCGCAAGTCGAAACTGATACTGCGACAGAAACTGATACCGCAACAGAGGCGGTTGCCAGCGAGGAACCTGCGGAGTTGACAGAAGAAACAGTGCCTGATTCTATTGATCAGGCTGTGGAAGATCAGCCTGCTGAACAAGCGACTGATCCTGAAGAGCCACAGGAAGCCGAGGAGAAGTAGTCCAGGGCTGAATGAGAAAATAAATAAGGAATATTCGACATCGTTGATGTTCCATGGAAGCAAATGAAGTTGCAGGGAGAATGAAATTCTCTTTTGCACTTCAAGCTTTTTTGTGATTGAAACGTTTCTGAATGGATTCCGGAACGATTTAAGCGATTAATTTAGAGGGGTTTAGTTTTGAAGATTCGGATTTTCGCCTTGGCGAAAGAGCTTGATTACGACAGTAAAAAGCTTATCAAACATTGCAACGACGCCGGGATTCTAGTGAAGAGTTCCGCGTTGGCAAGTATTTCGCCTGAAGAAAAAGAGCGTCTCCTGGTCTATTTGGATTCTCTTAAGCAAGGTGGTGCTAAGGCTACTGCGTCTGCCTCGGAGTCCACTGGTGCTATCGCTCCGGAATATGTTGCCGAACCTGCCCCAGAGAAGAAAATTCGCGATATCCGGACGATGGCTCCGCGACCTGCAAGTGTTACGCCCGCTAAGGAAGTACCACAACAGGAACCGGAAGCTCCGCAAGAATCAACTGAAGTTGCTGCCGAAGCAGACTTGAAGCCTGTCCCCACAAAAGAGATTGCTGAAGAGTCTTCAGTGGAGTCAGAACCAGTTCCAGTCGAGAAACCGGTTGAATCTGTTGAAAAGGACTCGGATAAAACTGCTGAAAAAGCAGTCGTAGAGGCCGCAGACACTGTTGATACGCCTAAGCAAAAAAACACAGAAGCTACTACTGCCCCCGAAGTTTCTTCGGTGCCTGAGCCTCTCACGCCTGTCCAGGAAGAGCCTATGGGAGGTGCTTCCAGCTCACGCATGCGTGACATGATTCCGCGAGCCAGCCTTGCCCAAAGAGGGGTAAAAAAACCGAAGCCCAAACCGAAGCCTAAAATGGCTTTGCCGAGTATGGCGGTACCGCCCAAGTTTCAGGCAGGAGGCCAGAAGAAGAAAAAGGACGATACGCCTGCTCAGAAACCAGATGTTCGCCTTACCGCAGATGTGCTTAACCGTAAAAGTCCATTGGCTGAACATCTGAAAAAGAGTACTGAAGAAAAGCACGATCAAAGTCGAAAAGGTGCTCAAGGGACTGGTGATAAGCTCAAACGATCTCAACTGAGTTCGATGATTGATCAGCGAGAACAACGGCGTCAGCAGCGAAAGCGGGTTCGCCCTGGTTCTGATAATCATCGTCATTATCGACCGCGGAGAACTCGTCAGCGGCGTACGACTCCCATTGAATATAAATCATCAGCTATCGTTGAGCTGCCGATCACGGTACGAAGTCTCTCCGAATCGATGGGGCGACCGGCGAAAGAGCTGATGACAATCCTGTTCAAACAGGGCATTATGGCGAAAATCAACGACAGCCTCGATGAGGAAACAGCAGTCGAACTGGGAATAGAGCTGGGTGTTGATCTTGAGATTAAGCGAGGAGAAGATCTTGAGACGGTACTTAAAGAACGAATGGAAGCAGAGATTCCTGCAGAGACATTGCAGCCACGATCTCCGATTGTAACCATTCTGGGACATGTCGATCATGGGAAAACAACTCTTGTTGATACCATTCGAGGGGCGAATGTTGTTGATGGGGAAGCGGGTGGAATTACTCAGCATATTGCCGCTTATCAGGTTGAGCATAAAGGGAAGAATATTACGTTTGTCGATACCCCCGGCCATGCAGCATTTAGTGAAATGCGTTCTCGTGGGGCCAATGTAACAGACATTATTGTTCTGGTTGTGGCAGCAAATGATGGGGTTATGCCTCAAACTATCGAATGTATTGCCCATGCGAAAGCTGCTGGTGTGCCACTGATTGTAGCACTGAATAAAATCGATCTCCCGGATATTAACGAGCAAAAAGTTTTGCAAGAGCTTGCAGCTCACGAAGTACTTGTCTCTGAATGGGGTGGGGACATTGAGCTTGTTCGTGTCTCAGCATTAAATAAGACTGGCATCGATGACCTCTTAGAAACTATTCAACTCACCGCAGAATTACATGAGTTGAAGGCCTCGCAAGATGTCCCTGCTTTTGGTGTGTGTCTGGAAGCGTTCCAAGACGAAGGACGTGGCCCATTGTGCTGGATGGTTATTCAGCAGGGAGTGTTGCGAGTTGGAGACATTGTCGTGTGTGGCACCTCCTATGGTCGAGTTCGAGCCATGTTTACAGACGACGATTCAGAGTTAACTGAAGCATTGCCTGCGATGCCAGTGAAAGTAACTGGTCTTGATTTCGTGCCTGAAGCTGGTTCGCACTTCTTTGTGATGGAAGATGTGGAACAGGCACGCGAAATTGCAGAACAGCGAATTCACGAGGGACGTACCGAATCATTGGCAGATCGAGGTGGCCCTAAAACGCTTGAAGAGATTCTCGGCGGAAGCGGTCCTAAGATTTTACCTGTGATTCTTAAAGCAGATACACCAGGTTCTGCGGAGGCACTTCGAGGTGAAATTGACAAATTTAAGCATGACGAAGTGAAAGTGGAAATTCTTCATTCGGGCGTCGGTGGCGTGAATGAGAGTGATATTTCCTTGGCTGCAGCATCAGGGGCAATTGTCATTGCTTTCCATGTTGTAGCTGAAGATCGAGCGACGCTCCTTGCTCAAAATGAGGGAGTCGAAGTTCGAAGGTACTCGATAATCTATGAAGTGACAGAGGATATCAAGCAATCTCTCGAAGGGTTGCTTGACCCCGAGTCGGTTGAAGTGACAACCGGACGGGCGATTGTGTTGCAGACCTTTACGGTGAGCCGCACAGGCACAATTGCTGGTTGCCGGGTACTCAATGGCACGATTGATCGCAATGATAGAGTTCATGTGATTCGTGACCAAGCCATCTTGAATCAATATTCCATTGCATCATTGCGACGAGATAAAGATGACGCGAAGCAAGTTCGAGAAGGAATGGAATGTGGTATTCGCTTGGACGGCTTCAATGATGTCAAAGAAGGCGACATTCTAGAAGCTTATCGAATTGATAAAATTAAGCGGACGCTGGGCGACTGATCTTGTGATCTGCTGACTAGAGTATACTCAATAACAATTGACTGGTCAGGGTCAAACTGATGGTTTCAGGTAGGCCGAATCAGTTTGTATTTGACTTGTTAGTAACAGAATTTACGAAGAACGGACGCTGAATGGCGACGCGCAGAACAGCCAAAGCCTCACGTGCTATACGAGAAATCATTAGCACTGCGATTTTATTGGAACTTAATGACCCTCGCATCAAGAATGTTACCATTCTGGATGTTGAGGTCGCTACAGATATGCGATCTGCAAAAGTGTACGCTAGCGTGCTGGGCGATGAGAAAACTCAAGAGTTAACGATGCATGGTCTCAATTCCTCCAGAGGCTTTCTCCAGAAGTTAATCGCAGATCGGCTGACAACACGATATATTCCAATCCTCACGTTTGTTCTTGATGATAGTGTAAAAAAGAGCGTTGAGACGGCAAGAATTCTTAAGCTGATAGCAGAGGAGCGGGGAGAGCTGGCAACTGATGAATCGTCAGACGTCCCACCAGAATCACCTGGTGCCGAACAAGATGATGAGCAATGATGACTTGATGGCATTAACATTATTTTGATGCATGTGTTGATTATAAACTTTTTAATTTAATAGTAAATAAGTGGAACATCCCAAGATGGCTGCATCCAAGATAAAAGCTTCTGATCGTAGTAAAGTCTGCCAGCAGGTCGTAACCATTCTCAAGAAGGAATATGGTTCTCGTTTGCCTGCTCACGATCATGATGTGCTCGACACTTTGCTGTTTTCTGTATGCCTTCAGAATAGTAATTATGCAGATGCAGAATCGGCCTTGCAAAGTCTGAAAGATGATTTCTTCGACTACAACGAATTGCGAGTCAGTTCGATTACTGAAATCCAGAACTCCTTCGTTCACATGAGTGAGCCTGAATGGCGAGCGATGCGTGTGCGAGATGTTATTCAGTTTGTATTTGAAAATGGTTACAGTTTTGAGGTGGAAGACCTTAAGAAGAAAACCATTGATGCAGCTGAAAAACAGCTTAAAAAAATCAAGTCGCTCACTCCATTCAATATCTCGTATACTCTGTTGTTTTCACTTGGTAGTCATCTTGTGCCGATCGATGAAAATACTCTTCAGATTAGCAACTGGCTGGGTCTACTCGAACC
>JAESQE010000485.1 GCA_016765335.1 Planctomycetaceae bacterium | reverse complement strand
CTTCGTAAGGGGGAGAACCAATTATTCGAGGTTCTCGTATGGCTTCGTGGAAATGAGCAGAAGGGGAATGTGCGTCAGGTTGCTAGATCTCAAACAGGCAGGTTGAACGTTAGCAGTTTTCAGGTCCAACGAGTGAAAGCCGAGGCTAATGTCGTGAGGTTTCGGTATTGAGACAGATACGCAATCAACGAATATTTATCGAGCTGGTGATCTTGCATCAACTGTTTCATTAACGGGCAGACAATTTCGAGGAAGTACTTTCGTTGTCGAAATTGTACGAACAGATAACAGCTAACGCCCAGCAGTAAACCAAGTCCTAAGTCGAGATACCACCCCGACCAGCCCAGGTTTAGCGTGCGGTGCATTAAAACGCACATCCAGTAATAGCTAAGTACCGTCACCAGAATCGGGCCTGTTTTTAATTGATTGAGCCGGGCACTGATTGTTGTCATGCGACCAAACAGTTCGCGGTCCACCGAAGCAGTTGAAGCTGCTTGAGAAGAAGCCGGCTCGATGTAAGTTTCGCAAACCAGTTGGCCCCGTCTGCGTGTCATCAGCACAGACTCGCCTTCTTCTGGAAGAAAGTCGGCCAGGTATTCTAAATCTTCAAAAGGACTATTCATGTTCGCCTCATTTGGTCTTCCTGAATATTTGCGCAACCATTCAGGAGAACGATTGTTTTAAATCTGTGAGATTTGGCGTCCTTTCCAAGCTCCCCGTTATTCTCGAATATCATACGCAACGAGTATTCATTCGGCAATTCTAAACGAAAAATCCTTCCATTAAGAAAGACGATTGATGACGTCCATAATGGCTGAAAATTCATTTGCGACCTGAATCGGGGCATTTCCGTAATGTGGTTCCACTGGGCCTGTTCGGTCCAGTGCCTGATGATCACCTGAATGATAAGCCACCGTCGCATTCGGGTCTTTCAGTTGATGCCCAGTTAAAATACAGGCCACGCGATCCGAAGGAGCGATAATTCCCTGCTCGCGAAGCAGCTTGGCTCCTGCGACGCTGGCTCCGCTGGCAGGTTCGCAGCCGAAGCCGAACTTGCCCACTTGAGCTTTGGCATCAAGAATCTGCTCATCAGAAACATCACGGACCACACCATCGCAGGCATCAATCGCTCGCAGAGATTTCAACAAATTTACCGGACGATTAATTTCAATTGCAGATGCAATCGTGCAGGCTCGTCCGTTTTCTTCGTCCATTTTTTTGTAATAATCATCGACCATCTTGAGATCCGGTTCGCCATTGTTCCAACGCAGACCCTGGTCGTTATACAGTTTAGAAAGCGTCGAAGCTCCCGATGCGTTAATGATTGCCAGGCGAGGCATGCGGTCAATCAAACCGAGTTCTTTGAGTTCGATAAACGCTTTGCCGAATGCACTGGAATTTCCCAGGTTGCCGCCCGGCACCACAATCCAGTCAGGCACTTCCCAATTCAAGCCTTCCAATACACGATACATGATCGTTTTTTGGCCTTCGAGGCGGAAGGGGTTCACGCTGTTGCATAAGTAGATCCCAGCTTCTTCACAGACTCGGCGAACCTGCATGAGGGCATCATCAAAATCACCATCAATTTGAAGCGTTGCAGCTCCGTAATCGAGTGCTTGTGAAAGTTTCCCGTAAGCGATTTTTCCCGAACCAACAAACACAACCACATTGAACAGCCCGGTGGTTCCGCCGTAAATCGCAAGTGATGCGGAAGTGTTACCGGTTGATGCACAAGCTGTGACTTTCGCGCCGACCATTTTCGCATGAGTCAATGCCGCTGTCATGCCGTTATCTTTGAAACTGCCTGAAGGATTCATTCCCTCGTATTGCAGAAACAGGCCACCCGGATTGATGCCGACGTATTTAGCAACAGCATCATTTTGTTGAAGTCGTGTCTGACCTTCGCCAATGGTGACGATCTGATCGTCAGCAGCAAACGGCAGCAACTCCCGAAATCGCCACACGCCACTGTAATCGAGCGGGTTGTTACGAGTCGCCCAGCGTTTTTCGAATTCTTTCAAACTGGACGGAACCGCGACTTTGTTCCAGTCGTATTTGATGTCAATCAAATCACCTTCCGGGCCATTCAAAACGACCTCGGAAATGTCATAAGTTTCCGTATGTTTCGGCAACAAGCAGCCCTGATACGCCGCTTCGTGGGAGGAATTGTGAGTAGAAATGGTAGTGCCTCTTTTGTCAAATTGATTCAGTTCGCCAATGATTTGTATCTCAATGAGCAACTCCGTTAACGTGAATTAAGCTCATTTATGACTATTATATGCTCATTTGCATCTTAAAACCAGTCAGAAGCAAGGAGCAGAGATACGTTTCGTAGGTCGGTGATTGCGAAGTGCATCCCCAAAAAAGTAAAGTGATGAATATAATTGGAGGAATCCATCGACGTGGCGGGGCGCTCCAGAGGAGAAAGGATTCATGTTTGCATAGCCCGTCGATGTACGCGTAGGTATAATTCTGCTTGGTTGTGATTGGCATAGCTGTTTTGTTTGCGATTAATAACTACTGGTCTGAATTTTAACTAGTTGTGAATTGGAGTCTGTAGCGTGACAATGGAAAGCCAGAAGTATGAATTGCCCAGTAAAGTGGATAGTCATCTTGCTGTGCTAAGTCGGCAATATGATCGGAAAAACAAGCCAGAACTGCAAGAGATCATTGTCAATGGTGTAATTAAAATAGAAGAAGGATGGCACTATGATAATTGGAATGGTGGCACATATGGGCATGCGATTACGTTTCAGATTCCCGAAGACCTATATCTTGATTTTATGGATGAATTTGAATCCTTATGTACTCAATTACGTGATGACATTAACAAACTGAACAACACTTTGAATGAGGACATCAGCGAAGTGTTTATTGAAATGTTAGTTACAGAAAAAGAGCAGTGGCGAGAAAGGTCAGGCAAGCTTCGAAAGCAACCGGGTCACCCTCCCATTCCGAACGAGAATTTGGAAGACATCTGGGGAGAAGGTCATGTGCGTATATTTCTCAGTCATAGTGGATTCATGATTTTTCTACTTTTTACCGCCTAGTTAGTGGATTGCTTACGCTTTCTATTTCGTACAGCCCAAATAAATGCTCGGGATTGATTGCAAAGGTCAGTTTTCTAATTCACAGTAAGAGGACGGTGAAGGATGTATACTAACTTATTAGAGATTAGGGGAGAGGATGCCTGAGCAAGAATTTCAAACATTAATTGAACATGCCATCCAAGGAGACCGCAATGCCATTGGCAAATTACTGGATCGACATCGACCGTATCTGAAAATGTTAACGCAAAGAGCGAACAATGGGAAAATCCAGGCCAGAGTTGATGATTCAGATCTGGTTCAGCAAACATGTTTGTCTGCGATACGGGCCTTCAATAAATTTGAAGGCAACAATGAGACACAGTTTATTATGTGGTTGCGAAAAATTCATGAGCGAAACATAAAGGATAATATCCGAAAGCACATTGGTGCGGGAAAGCGTTCTATTCTTCAGGAACAATCCCTTGCAGAGGAAGCCCCTCCCAAGGGTCTACTTCATCCGAATACATTGAGTCCTTCTCAGCGAATGATGCAAGCAGAGGAATCTGTTCGGTTGGCAGAGGCCATGATGAAACTGACGCACGATCAACGCGAAGCGGTTCGCCTGCGTCATCTGGAAGGTTGGACATTGTCTCAGTTAGAAGAACATTTTGAGCGATCAGAAGCTGCCGTTGCCTCACTGATTAAAAGAGGATTAGAAAATTTGCGAAAGCAATACAGTGGCAAAAATTGATCAAACTACCCAGTAGAACTTTTCTTTTTCAAGTATTTTGAAATCTCACGAATAGGTTGAGCGATGTCTCAAAATAACCCGGCTACAGAAGACAAAGTTTCACAAATCATTGCGGGCTACATGCGACGCATTGACCAGGGGGAAAAAGTTGATCAGCAAAAGTTTATTGCTGAATTTCCTGAAGTCAAATCCAATCTGGAACAATATTTTCAGAATGTTGCAATGGTAGAGAACCTGGCTGGACCGACGACTGCGGAGCAGGCAAGTATCAAGCAAAGTCCAGCAGCCCGGGAAACATTCAATCAAGGTTCTTTGGTCGATTCCGTTGCGCCCAAAAGCATCAAAAAGAAAGCTGCCCAAAGTACGGTTCGCAAAGGGAAATTCGGACGTTATCAAATACTCAAATCCCTGGGTGAAGGAGCAATGGGAAATGTTTACCTGGCCCTGGATACGGAATTAGAACGCGAAATTGCATTAAAAATTCCTAAGATTGATGATTCCGAATCAGAAGAGAAACTCATTAAGCGTTTTTACGAGGAGGCTCGCTCGGCAGCCATTTTGCTCCATCGTGGAATATGCCCTGTTTACGATGTTGGTAGTATCGATGGGACATGCTACATCGCAATGGCCTACATTCCCGGATTGCCTTTATCTGAGCATCTTACTCTGGGAACATTTAAGCCATTAAAAAAAACTGCGGAGTTAATCTGCAAAGCTGCCATCGCTCTTAGTGCAGCCCATCAACAGGGAGTTATTCATCGGGATCTTAAACCTGCAAACATTATGGTGAATGAAGAGCACGAACCGATCATTATGGATTTTGGTTTGGCTCGTCAGCTGCATAAGCAAGATGCTTCCCGGATTACCGTAGCAGGCACAGTCATGGGATCGCCGGCTTATATGTCTCCCGAGCAAGTATCGGGAAAGATTGATTCCGTTGGGAAGCAAAGTGATATCTACAACCTGGGTGTCATCCTGTATGAAATGCTTACTGGTCAACTCCCTTTTGACGGGCCGGTCATGGTGATTATTGGTCAAATTATCGCAACAGAACCGGAGAAACCTTCCAGTATTCAAAAGAGAATTGACCCGAAACTGGAAGCGATCTGCCTGAAAATGATGGCAAAGAAAAAGGAAGATCGCTATCAGTCGATGCAGGAAGTTGCCGAAGCGTTGTCGGAATATACGAAAGGAGCAAGCAAAAATTCGTCTTCCAAATCGATCATCGAATTTTCAGACGAACTCATCAATCAATTGTCCGGCGAAAACACACCAATTGATGAAGAAGATTTACTGCCGTTGCCTGCGAAATACAAAAAAACACAAAGAAAACAAGCTCTTATCGAGACAGGAAATCACGTGGCAATTCAGGAATCACCAAAACGGCCCTGCTTGCATTACTTCCGATTGCGATGGTCCTGGCTGTTATTGTTTTCACGATTAAATCCGGCGATCGAACCGTAGAAATCGTTATTGATGATCCTACTGCTCAGATTTCAATTGATGGCAACCAAGTTAACATCAATGGACTTGCAGGCAATGTCAATCTTGATGTCGGCCCCCATGAACTGACCGTCACCAAAGACGGCGTGACTGTCTCCGGCTGGGACAAATTCGCATTCACGGTTAAGAAAGATGATAAAAACATACTAACGATTGCACTATTGGATTTAGATCCTCCAATTGAGAAAACACCAGCCGTCAAAGAACCAGCACCAAAAACGGTAATGACCAAGCAGACGCCCCCTGCTGACGACAAGCCTATTTTAACAAGCACTCCCATGCCAGTTGATACAATAAACATCGTTGCAGATTCTGACTCGTGGATTGATTTAATTGCGAGGGTAGATTTAGAACAAGATGTACTTGGCGGAACATGGTTGAAAACAATAAATGGTTTGGAATTACTTAAAGGAGAAGAGCAACACACGTTGATTCAATTGCCTGCAAATATTCGTGGATCGTATGAGTTAGAATTAGAAATAACCCGTCACGAAATCTCTTCGCAATATGGAGTGAACCTGGTGATTCCCGTTGGGAATCAGCTCATTCACCCCTGTTTTTCTGGTTGGGGTATCAACCATTATAGTGGGTTGGTCTATGTTGACGAAATCAGCACCGCTCCAGAGTTACTCCGTTACCGCACGGATGCATTTCAGATTGCAAAAGATAAACGGCACAACTTCAACTTGCGAGTGGAAGTTGATGAACCTCAAGCAAAAGTTACTGCGTTTGCAGATGGCAAAAAGCTCTTCGCCTGGCATGGCAATGTCTTGGACTTGGCACTGTGCACAGAACACTACAATGGGCGAATCAAGCAGGATAGTTATATCTTGCTCGATTGTTTTGGCCCGGGCAAGCTCACTGTTCACAAATTGCGTTGGAGGCAATTAGAGGATGTGAAACTCGAGAAAACCAAAGAACTCCCTGAATTCGTTGAACTTGATTTAGTGGATGATACCGAATCCTTTCAAAAGTTTGCAGAACTCAAACCGGGGGAATCAACTTACAGCGAAAAGCGGTCGAAATGGCAAAAGTAGAGGCTAAAAAAGTCGCCGATAAAGCCGATCGTAAAGAGCGCTTTAAAACCGGCTCACTGACACCGGATAAAAAGGACCGTAAGGAAAAGCGCGAGAGCGACAGGGCAGAGCAGTCGGCTCGTATGAAAAAACAAAACCGTAAAAAGAAATAACCATGACAAATCTGGTATCAAACTGATGCAAGCATGTAACTCCTGTGGCAAGTGTTGTATTAAATACAGCCATGGGGATTTATCCGCGTCAGATGATGATATAGACATGTGGCGATTGTTTAATCCCGATATCGCTCAGTATGTTAAGAATGGCTTGATTTGGTTCTCACCACAAAGTGGTAAACTTCTCTCTTTGTGCCCTTTTTTACGGGAAAAAAAAACACCTGGACTGCCGAGTAAAACACGCTATACATGCGCCATATATTACGACCGTCCACAGGACTGTCGTTTTTATCCGGTCACAGTCAAACAGATGATCAACGATGAATGTGAGAT
>JAESQE010000484.1 GCA_016765335.1 Planctomycetaceae bacterium | reverse complement strand
TCGAAAACAGTTTAGTTATAAAAAACAGTTCAAAAACCCCCTCTCACTCCCCCTTCGTAAGGGGGAGAACCAATTAACTAAGGTTCCCTTAAGGCATGCTCAAACAAAACAGACAGAAATGTCTGTGCCCCCTTTGAATTAATAGAGGTTCCCTCTAAAAGGATCTTAGTGCTGGAGTACTTTTCTTAGAAAGTACAATCCGACAATTGCAGTCAGTGTGTTGCCAACCCACATGACCCAGGAAGGATTCATCAAACCGTTTTTTGCTTGGTTCATCGCCAGCATCGAGATCGGATAATACAGGACAATAATGGGCATGAAGACCATGAAAAAGCATGTCAGGAATTGTCGCTTGGCCTGAATGATCGAGATCGGGCTGCCTAACAGGACAAAGAAAAAGCAACTGCCCGCTAAAGCAAAGCGGCTGTGGTATTCTGCTCGCAATCGATGTTTACGCTGGTTCTCTTCGATGTCGCTTTGAAGTAAGTCTTTGAAGCCCTGCATCGTGAAATCAGAAAACTCTCCAGATGTCAGGCTCATCGTTCGTGCAATAATACTTTTTGCTTGCAATTGCTGATGCGTCTCTTCAATCCGTTTCAGTTCCCAGGAAATTGCATTCACGGCCATGTGCCTGGCTTTTTGCTTGGGATCAATCATGGGAAGCGGGAACGCATATTCTTCTTCACTAATCCACGTTCTACGATTTTTCCCCATGTCAATAAAGCAGTCCGTGACTCTAATGAGCGCCTTTTGTTCTTCCAGGTTGAATTGAATTGTTGCAGTCTCGGCTTGGATGGTGTAGGTCTCTCCGTTTTTAGGAGAAAGTCGAATTGTGGGCTTGATCAGAGTTTTGCCACTCATGTCCATGACCATAATGGCCAGTCCGCTGTTGCCATCAATAAATTGGTGATCGTTGCGGAGTTGATCCAGAAATATCTTCTCCATTTTTAGCAGTACCGTTTCCTGGATTTTATTGATGGACCAGGGAATGACTTGATCCGTCAGAAGCAGTGCACTCATACTCAAAAAGGCACCCATTAAGAGTGCGGGCCAAAGCAGTGAAAGCATGCTGATGCCGGCTGCTCTGGCAGCAGTCAATTCCTGATCGCCAGCCATTCGACCATACACAACAGTCACGGTTAACAGCATCGTTGCGGGAATCGTAATGGGCAGAAGGCTGTACACCACATACGGCAAAATCTGGAGCACTTCCATTGGCCCCAAGCCGTTTTCACTCGCCTGTTGGAACACGCCGACAAAAACAAGCAAAATTGAGATTGCTACTAGAACCATCGCAAAGACGCGAAATAATTCGAGGGTGATGTAACGCTGAAGCAATCGCATGGGCAGCAGATTCTCGGTTTTAACAAAATAGTTTAGGTTTTTGCTCAATAATTGGAACGGACTGAATAACAGTCTGTTTGAGTTAGATTCTATATGGTTTTTTCAGGTAAGAGGTCAATACCGATTCATTAGCGGGCTTCGGCCAGAGACAAGATTTCAATCTCTTGCAAATAGGCCGGCCCCTATTCTGGTTGTATGGCTACTGCCCTGAATAATGAGTGAACAGCGTATTAGTATACAGTATGACCGTCATAACTGGTTCAGTCTTCTGAAAACAGGCCTGTTTTGTTGTTTACCACAGATTAGATTCGCGATGCGGCCAAATCAAGACCTACCGTTGTGACAAAGCATTAGGGTTTCTATTGATTGAGTACTGTTGGCGGGCCTCTTTCTTGGAAACAGAAACGAAATTAGTTTTCTTTGTATAAAGAGGAGAAATGCTGATGAGTGATTTCACCCTGGAAGCAACGCAGAAAAGTTGGCGCACGGACGGTTCAGACGCAAATGAGCCGGTGTATTCAGCCTTTGCTGACGATCCTGATTTTGCCGAATTGGTTGAGTTCTTTGTTGATGCAATCCCCGAACGCTGCGAAATGCTTCAGGAGAACCATCGTCAGAATAAAAGCGACGAACTTCGAACCATTGCCCATCAGTTGAAAGGGGCAGGAGGCGGCTACGGTTTTGATGACCTTTCTGCTCACGCTGCCCGTTTGGAGCAGGCTTGTAAAGACAACGACGTCGAAGCTGTTGGCGAATCGCTTGATGTACTTCTAGGATATATGAGTAGAATCACCGTTTGAGACGACGAAGTTCCTTTGTCCGTTGTTCTCTCGGACCAGTTCAGCTTGCATCTGTTGAAGTGTAATGTCACGATATTGATATGTTAAGTCACAGGATGATACCTTGGTTGATTCAAACTCGGGTTTCTTTTCTTAAACATCTTTTCTAGGATAGTGACAACGTGTGGAGCCGACATCACGTGCGATAACGGAGCACTTGACAGGTTTCCCGACTCTCGGGCTGAAAAGGCACTACCAGATTCTAAACTGAAACAATTGAGGTCTCGTAAAAAATGAAACACACTACAATGGTATCATCAATCAAGCGGACAGGTTACACGTTATCACTTTTAGCTGTTGGTTATGTGCTAGGAGTTTCCGGGAGTCTGATTCCACAAAACACTAACGCCCAGCCAGCTGCTGACGGCGACGATATTAAGGTTGAAATCAGCCTTTCTAATGAATCGATTGAGCAAGTTCAGAATATTCATGAATCTTTAAATCAGCTCATGGAGACGATGAAGCTTGAAGACAAATACACAGCAGCAACAGAGGGTGTAAATCCTTACTTGATTTTAACCGGGGGCGGGAATGCCATCGAAGATCTCGAACTAGGAACCGGTGTTGATCCAGTTACTTTTGCTGCATTGTATGCAGGGCAAGCCACTTCAGAAGTTGAAGATGATCTGAGCTGGGATCAATCAAATCGCCTGATGTATAAGAACAAGCTGGTACGGATCTATTCTGTTGAAAAGCTAAACGCTCGCCAGGAAACACTTAAAACCCTACTGGCAAAACGAGTTTCCGTTCAGTAATACGTTTTTGAGTATTTGCTTGGGCGTTGAATAATCTCTGCCGCCCTTGCCGATACCAGGCTACGACCAGTGACTTATCTCAAGTTTCAATGGAGCTTGTAAATAAGTCACTTAGTCGATCCTGAAAAGCTCATCCGGCGAGCAGGAGTTTCTGAATCTGTTAGCGAAACCCGGGAGGGTGACGCGACTGCGGAACCAGAT
>JAESQE010000483.1 GCA_016765335.1 Planctomycetaceae bacterium | reverse complement strand
TTTGAATAAACCACGGAGGCCACAGAGAAAATTGAGACGATTCTTCATTCATTGCAGAATGAGACGGTATATCTATTGAACTATGCTGATTGCCTGGCACTTCTTTTTTTAACTCGGTGTTCTCTGAGCCTCAGTGGTAAATATTATCTATCAGGGAAAATTGGTCCGCACAGCAGGCCCTACGACTTTGTAGCGAACAAAATAATTAATAAAAATAATCGATACACGAGATGACAACAAAAACGATATCAAAAATTGGTCAGGTCTTTCAGGCATTGCAAGCTGAAAATAAAATGGCGTATATGCCTTTTATCACAGCTGGAGATCCCGATCTGTCTGGCACCGAGCGATTGATCAACACGTTGGCAAAAGCTGGTGCAGATTTGATTGAACTCGGGTTCCCGTACAGCGACCCGATTGCAGATGGCCCTGTTATCCAAGCTTCTTACTCCAGAGCATTGGATCAGAAGTTGACGGTTCATGAAATCTTTTCCACCTTACAGAAGCTGGATCACGAATCTCTTCCTCCTGTTGTAGCGATGGTTTCTTATGCGATTATCTTCCGTTGCGGAGTCGAAAAGTTTGTGGAACAGGCTGCCCGGGCTGGGATTTCTGGATTTATTGTGCCTGATCTTCCAGTCTCTGAAGCAGAAGGCTTACAGCCTGTCATGCACAAAGCAGGGCTGGATTTGATTCAACTGCTGGCTCCCACAACCACGCACGAGCGAACCGTAAACATCGTTGAAAATTCGACCGGCTTCATTTATTGCATTGCAGTCGCGGGAACAACCGGAGTGCGGGAAAATGTCGCAGAGGAATTGATCGTACAGCTTCGATGGATTAAAACACAGACACAAACACCGCTGGCAGTAGGTTTTGGGATTGGAAAACCAGAGCATGTTGATCCGCTTCGGGATGTTGCTGATGGCGTAATTGTTGGCTCTGCCCTGGTCAAGTATCTGCAAAGAGTCGCTGATAAAGAATTGACTTTTGACGAAGCACTGAAGCAGATTGCTGAATTCACACAGCAAATGAGCGACGCAGCTCATCAGACATCGTGAAACAAGTCGCAGATTAGTTGTTGTAGGCTGGGTTGAGCTTTTACGAAACCCAGCATTGTAGTTTTCCTATTGATTAAGGTAGATTGATGTAGCTGCTGGGTTTCGTATCTCAATTCAGCCGACATTGACAGGTCTCTCGAACTTCTTTTTCTGGCAATGGCATCAATGATTGAAAAGCCTGAAGACAATTCCAATCTGAATCGCATTCCTATTCGCGCATTGATTGTTGACGACGACGAGGGGCATGCGCAGGCCGTTGCAGATTCATTGAAACGCATCAACTGCGACTGTACTGTTTCCAGTTCGAGCAAACGAGCCATCGAGTTGATCGAGAATGAAAATTACGATGTCGTAGTCACTGATCTGATGATGGATGAATTCGACGGTCTTGATATTCTGGGCAGAACCAAAAAAGAGCTGCCTGATGCAGAGGTCATTTTGCTCACCGGTCATGGGACAATCAACTCTGCCGTTGCAGCCATGCAAGGCGGAGCCTACACCTATCTCACCAAGCCGTTAGATATCAACGAGCTACGCACCTCGGTTGAGAAAGCTTCCGCGAGAATTCGATTACTTCGGCGTAATGCCGAGTTGAGCCGGGGGCTGGATGAAAAATTTGGATTCGAAGGGGTCATAGGCAACAGCCCGGTGATGCATAAGCTGATCGAACAGCTTAAAAATGTTGCTCCTACGGATGCAACCGTTTTGATTCAGGGAGAAAGCGGAACGGGAAAAGAACTCGTTGCCCGAGCCTTGCATCAAAACAGCGATCGCAAAAACAAACCGTTTGTGCCTTTGAATATTTCTGCATTGCCTGAAAGCATACTGGAAAGCGAATTGTTCGGACATGAAGCCGGCGCTTTTACCGGTGCAGTAACACGCAGGATCGGCAAGTTCGAATATGCAACCGGGGGGACGCTGTTTCTGGATGAAGTGGGCGAAATGCCTATGGAAACGCAGATTAAACTTTTGCGTGTTCTGGAAGATCGAAAAATCACACGGATTGGCTCCAATGACGAAAAGACAGTCAATGTCCGACTCGTTTCAGCCACCAATGCACCGCTACGGGAAATGGTCAAAAAAGGCACATTTCGAGAAGATCTTTATTATCGTATGCAGGTTGTCACGATTTCTATTCCTCCGCTTCGGGAAAGACGAGGCGACATACCGCTGTTGATGGAGCATTTTTTGAAAGAGATGGCCCAAAGGCACGGACGAGAATTTGCCAGCCCGACACGAGCTGCCAGGAAATCTTTGATGGCTTACGATTGGCCAGGAAATATTCGCCAATTCCGAAATGCAATCGAGCGCATGGTCCTACTCGATTTAGATGGCGTGCTGGATGTCGATGACCTGCCTGAAGAAATCACGCCCGTTGAAGTCAACGAGAGCGATAACGATACCGGCCTGGATTTAGTTGGTTTTGATTACCTGGTTGGCCATTCTCTTAAAGAGGTCGAACAGTATTACATCCAACAGGCACTCGAAATGACCGGCGGCAAACGCGAAGAAGCAGCCAGTATTCTTGAAATCGGCGAGCGTACGCTGTACCGGAAAATCAAAGAGTACGGCCTGAATGATTAAGTGGGCACCTCTATTAGTTTTTAACGTTCCCATTTAGGCCATCTGAACTTTGACCGGTTTGGGTCGCTGGGCGAAGCTTGGTTTCGAGTTGCCCATTTTCAGCGAGCAAGCCTTCAAACTTTTCATACACAGCGTTCAGTTGTTCTCGCAATTTTTGAACTTCTGCGATGGCCTCGTCCCGTTTGTCCTGAGCATTACGAAGCGATTCGACCAACCCTTTACGATAAACCTCTTCAGCTTCTGCGGGGAGATCAGGATTGCCGTTGAGTTCTTTGAGTCGTTGCTTAAGCAAAGCCTCAGCTTTTACCACGCTCTTTTGCTGAATCGAAAGGTTCAACTGCCGACCTTTGACGGACTCTTCCAGGAACGTCAAAGAGTTAATTAAGCCACCAATTTCGCCTTCCTTTGCAGCGGGAAAACCATCTCGAAACCGCCATTTCCCAGGCTTCCAGGTTTGGGCTTCTCCTGGACGAGGGGGACGATCAAGTTGAATCGCGGATTGATTCACGTCTACTTGAGTCACACGAAAAGCTCCAACGTAAACCATTCCATCCCCAGCAGGCTGGAAGGCGTACAATGTGGGGAAAGCATCTCCGGCATCGGTCACACGTACCAGGTTATCGTTCCGCCCAATACTGATATTGAGCATGCCGCGGCTTTGGTCGTTAACGACTGTATCGACTGCATCCCAGTGCCTGCCCCAGTCCAAACGTTGCAGCGTCAAATCATCTCGAAGCTGAGCGACTTGTTTTTCAGCAACAGGAACCTCAACGACCACTTTTTGATAAGCGTCGCGGGAATTTTCGACACGGCTGTTCCACTCATTCTGCTGATCGAGAACCTTGGCAGTCATAATGACTGCCGTGATAGCCAGACATAGTGTGAAAAAAGCGAAGATTTTTCCGGTCAGATGCATATCGTTATATACTCACAAAAATTCTCGGCCAGATGGCCAGAAAATGTCTCAGGGTTAACTCAACTGTACACTCTGGCAATAATTAAGAGGAAATGACAGGTTGCAACTTCCTCACAGCATATTGCCCGCAGGATCTTACTTATAGTGTCAGCATCTTCAACCATGATACGGAAGGAGAAAATGCCTAGTCAACTTGAAAGCACGGTAGTTCGTGGGGATTACTCCGGAAATAACGGTTTCAATTCCTACCAAACTCAATCCATCCGATAAGCTTTTCTGAAAATATCGGTGCCATCGATTGTGACTATTGTCCATCTCAGGTAGAACATCCTAGGATCAAACAGCTCTGGGCGATACTTTCTTCTCGTTTCGAAGAGCCTGAACTCCAGTATTCGTGTCTTATTTTCGGTATAAATCCCCTAACTTTACTCATTTCTGGACCATTTCCAATATGAAGAAAACCCGCGAGCAACTTAAATCAGGGGAATCTCTGTGCGATTACTGTACCGCAAAGTGCTGTCGGTATTTTGCGTTACCGATTGAAACGCCCGACAGTCGCGAAGAAATGGACAATATTAGATGGTACATGCTCCATGAACATGTTTCCATATTCGTAGACGATGGCGATTGGTATTTAATGGTGCACACCAAGTGCAGAAAGTTGAGAGACGACAATCTGTGCGGGATTTACGAAACTCGACCGGAAATTTGCAGGGAATACTCTTCGGATAACTGTGAATACGATGGCGATGGCTGCTACGATCAACTGTTCGAG
>JAESQE010000482.1 GCA_016765335.1 Planctomycetaceae bacterium | reverse complement strand
TTGACCCCAAAGCACCGTCTTTGGGTGTCTTCACTTTTCGAGCCATATTAAACATTGCCATGCTGGTTACTGAAAGTGAACGGGCAAGAGCCATTCGCAGTCGGATGTTAGATATTGTGTTGGATGTGGTTGTGCAAAAAGCAGGAGGGCATACCAAATATATCAATCAACGGGATGCTGATTATTTACCTTCAGCTTATAAAGAATATAGCTATCGCAAAGTTTTTACTGATGCGCTGGGGAGTTATTTGGATATGGGGAGGTATAAATATGGCGTTTATACCAATAAAATATATCAGCTTATATTCAAGGAAAATGCCAAGGAGTATAAACAGATTCTTAATCTGTCCAAAAACGATAAGGTGCGAGATACTTTTTATGCTGAAGTATTGAAAGCGATTGCCAGTGTTGAGAACGGGCTAGCGGAAGAAATGAAGCAAAGCTCGGAAGAACTAGGTCGAAAGCTTAAACCATCTGAGCTGGATATTATGCTGAAAGCATTGGAGAGAAATCCATACCTGCGACCGATCATCGAAGATGCTCGCACCAAAATGGCAAGTCGTGATCTGAGTTTTCGGGATGCATTGCATATAAAACTGGAATCTTATCTTCAAGCGGTTCCCGAAGCAGATTTTGACAGATTTCTTGGTGAAGCGAGCCGCTCACTGGAAGAGCAGTTATCTGACACTGAAACGATGGAAGTACTTAAGCGGTTGAAAGATCGTTAATATGAGTGAGTCCATACTATATTTTGATGTGAAGCACGCAGTAGAGATGCATGACTGGATTATTGAGCATTCTGGAGGCCTGTCAGGTGTTAAAGATTTAGGACAACTTGAAAGCGTGTTAGAGCATATTCAAAACGATATGTATTACCCAACTTTTGAAGATAAATTAAATCACCTTGTTTTTGGCATCAATAAGTTTCACGCATTTTCTGATGGTAATAAACGCTCTAGCTTAGTTTTAGGCACATATTTCCTAGAACTCAATGGATTCAGCTATTGTGTGAAAAAATTTGTGATGGAAATGGAAAATATCGTGGTTTGGTTGGCCGAAGGGAAAATAGAGAAAGAGCTTCTTTTCAAGCTCATCTCCTCATTAATAATGAATGATGAATACCCTGAAACATTAAAGTTAGAGCTTCTTTTTGCTTTGGATAAAGGTTAGTGAATAGTACAAATGAGTAACTTCGCATTTATCCAAGCTGATTTTCCATCACTTTACGCTGATGTTTTGGAAGCTGAAAAGCTGACCTTTGTATCACCCGCTGCGGCGGCGATTTTGTGCCGTAGCAGTTTGGAAAATGCGGTGAATTGGCTGTATGATCATGATTCAAGTTTGCAGCGCCCTTGGCGGGCGGATTTAAGTACGCTTTTGCATGAGCAGAGTTTTCGTGAGCAGTTTCCACAGAGCTTGTTTCGTGAAATCAATCTGGTACGTAAAACAGGCAATGCCGCAGCACATGGCAGCAAAATCAAAAGTGGTGATTCGCTGGCATCTCTGAAATATCTGTTTCGCTTTATGCTTTATCTGAACATGTATTACGGCAAAACTAAACCGCAAAGCAAGCTGTTTGATGAATCACTGATTCCTGATGGTAAAGCATCCAATCAACAGCAGAAGGTTAGTCAGCAACAGATTTTAGACTTGCAAGCAGCCTTGGAAGCCAAGACCAAGTGGTTGAGTTCACAATCGAGCAAGCTCTGCAATTGGCCCAGGAAAAAATACTGGCCGTGCGTCTCTCTAATTCATCACAGCCTTGGCTGCTGATTCATAAACAGCACCGGCACCAGTTTCACATCATTACAGCCGAGACAGGGAGCAATGGTCGCTGGGTTTCTCGCTCGGAACTATTGGCATTGATGGGGAATCCGCCTCAGGATGAGCAGTTGATCTGGGTGGTTGCCGAGTCGGCAGAATCTTGCTCGATGTCAGATGATGCAAGGCATACAGAATCACATTCCCCGCTTAAGCCGATGAAGCGTCTCTGGATGTTGCTGGCAGCGGAACGAGCAGATATGCGGATCGTACTGGTGTTCGCTCTGTTCGTTGGGGGCATTGGCTCTGGCAATGCCTTTAGCCGTTGAATTGCTCACTGATATTGTCGCCTTTGGTCGCTCCCTGCATCCAATTATTATACTGGCAGTAATCCTGTTTGCATTCCTCACTTTTTCTGCAATTGTTCAGGCGGTGGAATGGTACGTTGTCGAACTGATACAACGGCGGTTATTTGTACGAATCGCTGGAGATTTGGCTTATCGATTGCCTCGCATCCAACGAAGCTCGCATGATACAAAATACGCTCCTGAATTAGTGAACCACTTCCTGGATGTGGTCACCGTCCAAAAAGCCGTATCGACCCTTTTGCTTGACGCCCTCGCGCTGGCAACGGTAACGATGACCGGTATGGTTGTACTCGCGTTATTCCACCCGTTGCTATTGGGGATCGATATCGTGCTGGTGTCTATGATCCTGCTCGTTTTGTTCGTGATGGGACGGGGGGGAACCTTAACAAGTATCAAGGAATCGAAAGTCAAATACATGATGGTAGCCTGGCTGGAAGGCTTGGCTCGTTGTAATAACACTCTCAAATACGCAGGGGGTAACAAATATGCTATCGAACATACCGACCATATTGCCCGAAAATATCTGTCAGCACGTCAGACGCATTTCCGCATCCTGTTTCGTCAGATCATATTCAATTTAGGGCTATTTGCGATTGGCAGCGCTGTTTTCCTTGCTGTGGGTGGGTATTTGGTTATCCAGGGCCAATTATCGCTGGGGCAACTTATAGCCGCTGAACTTATTGTCGCGATCATCCTGGGATCTGTAGCAAAGATGGGTAAACACTTGGAAAGTTACTATGACTTAATGGCATCCGTCGATAAATTAGGAGTGTTGTTCGACTTGCCTTTAGAGCGGCAGGATGGCCTGCTCTCTTTGCCAGGAAACGGCGGAATCGAGCTAAATCTTCGCAATGTCTGTTATGGATACCGCGATGGTCAAGCCGTCTTGAAAAAAGTCAGCCTGAAGGTGAAATCTGGCTCAAGCGTGGGCATCTGCGGACCTTCAGGTTGCGGAAAAAGCACGTTAGCTGAATTACTATTTGGCCTCAGGCGAGCTACTTCTGGAATCATCGAACTGGACGGAGTGGACGGCAGCGATCTGCGGCCAGATATTTTGCGGCAGCACGTTTCACTGGTGGGGCCGGTTGAGGTAATAAGTGGTACGATTACCGAAAATGTTCATCTGGATCGAGACGAAATTAATTCTTCTGATGTCCATGTCTCTTTACGACAAGTTGATTTGCTGGACAGTGTGTATTTATTGCCAGACGGTCTGGAAACGCGGCTGACAGCCACCGGTTCTCCCCTCTCGGAAACTCAAGTGCGTCGATTGGTACTCGCCCGTGCAATAGCCGGGCGTCCCAGACTTTTAATTATTGACGCTCTGCTGGACGCTTTGCACGACGATCAGGTTCTCCAGTTAATGTCTGTCCTCACCGCAGAAGAGACCCCCTGGACGCTGGTTGTCTTCAGTGGTAGACAACAAATTCTGGATTGCTGCGACAATATTCTTAACCTGAATGAGGCCACTTCGGGGCAGAATAATTTAAAAAGTGAAGGGGGACAACCATGATATGGGACCAGAAATCTTCCGAGTCTGCCCGTCATTTTGCTGAACTCGATATATTGTTCCCGTCACTGCAACTGGCGAAATCGTCTCGCTGGGTACATCGTATGGCTAAGTGGCTGGTAATGCTATTAGTAGCGATTGTATGCTTCACCGCATTCGCACCCTGGCAGCAGTACGTCAGTGGCAAAGGGCGAGTAGTTGCCTTCGATCCACTGCTACGTGAGCAAGTTGTCCAGTCGCCAATCTCCGGTCGCGTTGCAAGTTGGTCCGATGGTATTCGCGAAGGGACTCACGTAAAGCAGGGGCAAACAATTGTCGAAGTCCAGGACCTGGACCCCGATCTCCTTTTACGATTGAAGGAGCAAGTCGAGGCGACCGAGCGAGAACTGGAATCGCTGATACAGGTCTGGGAGGCATACGAATCGCAAGTCGAAGCGTTCCGCATTGTGCGTCAGCAGTCAGTTGCTGCTGCCGACGAATACATCAAAATGGCCCAGCAGAAATTGAAGGCGGAACAGCAAAACTTCCAGGCGACAGAAGCTGCGTTGTTGCAGGTTGAAGCGGACTACGAGCGACAAAAAATGCTGGCTAAAGACGGATTGGCTTCGACCTTTAAGCAACAGGTCGCCCAACGAAAAAAACAGGAAGCACTGGCCAAGATGGAACAAGCCAAAGCCTATATCGCTTCAGCCCAGAA